>NZ_PJDK01000045.1:0-46342 GCF_002837615.1 Klebsiella sp. X1-16S-Nf21 | reverse complement strand
GGGGACCTTGACTTCAATAGAATGGAAGCTTGCATAAAGAGATTTAGGGTTAAATAGCGGTCTTGTTTGTTCGGTAAGTTTATAATATGTATTTAAAAATATCTCATCGCGAAGTCTGGCCTGATCCCGGCCTAATGTATGCGTTACAACATCTTCATAGTTGATGATTTTTACATATTTATCTATGCCAAGTTTTGCCGCCCAGAATCGCAGGCTTGTTTGGTAATCCGATATTATGTGGTCTGGCGTCCCGCAGGCACGTTGATATTTGAACCCATCTGAAAATATGTTGAGATGGATGTCATAGTCATGAACCCAAGAAAGTAGCTTGGCAACTTCCGCACAACGCATAAGCGAGTGAATATCACCAATATCTGGAAGATGCCCTCTGTTTTTTATGGGAGAAACGGGTTTGCGTGAGAACAAGGGGAGTCCAATGAGTAACGGTTGATGATTTTCGTTTAAATACTTTATCTTCCTGTGTACTAATTCTCGGCCCATATTTCGTTCTATGACTTTTGTTAGTTTTGAGTCGAATAATATTTCGGTTGCAATCTCAGCGCCCCCCGCTTTATTTATGCCATATAGCGAAGCATTATGATTAGCCCTTATGGCTGCAGCAGTGAGACGATGTGCAATATTTTGCTCCATTGAGTTAATTAGCGCTGGAGCTACTTTTTCGAAAATAAATTCCGTGGAAACCTTTGAGGCTTTCTTTCGAAACTCACTTTCCGTGTATAAAGCGTTTTTGATTTCATCGGAAATCGCGAGTGCGCGGTGACCATTGGTGATAGGCGTTATATTTCCAGAGAATCTGAAATCTATCGCTTCCAAGAGATATCTCCTCCTGCACTACTGATGGAGGACTCGTTAAGAAAATATATATTCTTTCCCGAGTCGAATATTATCTCCCCGGTGCCCGTGCGACCAGAGAATCAATATGGATTATTTCGGAGTGTAATTAAATTAATTAATGATTATAGCGTTATTAATTAATTTTATATTAACGACTCATGCGTTAAACATAGCTATGATACATACTAAGAGCAATGACAAAATTCCGGGTTTTTCGGCCATGGTGCGTAAGATAGGTATTTATATTTTCAATAGATTTCAATTACTTGACATGTCTGGTCCCGTGTCGGCTTTTGAGATAGCCAACTTGCTTGTTCCCGGTAGTTATGACGTACGGGTAATCTCAGAACCAGAAGGGTTGGTAATGAGTTCCTGCGGCGTAGCGGTCACTGCTGTTTCGTGGTTACCCATGGATTACGACACACTGGTTATCGTTGGTGGCCCCGGAGCTACTGATATTGCCGGATGTGCATCGGTGGTGAATTATGTTAGACGAGCTTCTGTGAGGGTTCGCCGCCTGGCCAGCGTATGCTCTGGCGCGTTTATTCTGGCCGGCGCTAGCTTACTGAACGGGCGTCGGGCGACGACCCACTGGAACCGGGCTGTAGAGTTGGCCAGAAATTACCCTAAAGTGAAGGTGGAGCCTGATTACATCTATATTTGTGACGGAAAAATATGGACATCTGCAGGGATTATGGCGGGCATCGACCTGACGCTCGCCCTGATTGCGGAGGATCTCGGGCGTATGGTCGCTTCACAGGTGGCTCAGCAGCTTGTGGTCTATTTCCGACGACCGGGTGGATATTCTCAGAAATCCAGTTTGCTGACTGTCGACCCATTTGGTGGAGTCTTTACGGAGCTGATGGGGTGGATACGGGAGCACATTGCCGAGGTGATGACTGTAGAGCGTCTGGCGTGTCGTGTTGCCATGAGTCCAAGGAATTTTTCCAGGGCCTTTCGGAGGGAAATGGGCGTAACCCCAGCAAAAGCAATCGAACAGTTACGTTTAGAAGTTGCGAGAGAACGCGTGGAGCAAGGCCGCGATAGCTTTGAGCAAATAGCTATAAGCGTGGGCTTCAAATCGGCAGATAGAATGCGCCATGCGTTTTTGAGAGCATTCAACGAATCTCCTCAGAGCGTCCGTCATCGTATTTGCCTGAGCAATGACTGGAAAATACTGGCTGATGTGGACTCCCCTGAAGCGACGGTGATTCCAGACAATAGCGCTTGTTCTGGGCTGGATGCCGAATAAAATACTGTATGGCTCCACCACTTATTGCAATTTTTACTCTCATGTAAAATATAGTCCACTGGTGCGTATTAATCGTGTGTTTAACGCTCTTGATATTCACATGCCTGACCCGGAACCGCTTATGCGAAGTCCGGCTAAAGGACGGGAACAAAGACCGGGGATCATTTCACTAATCGGCTATGTTGCTCCAGCTCGTACTCGATAAATGCACTAATCATGCTGCGATACACTTTTTCAATGATGACTTCCGGAAGGCCTTCATTCGATGCCCTTTCACGAACCCGGTCGATGACCTGTTGTACTCTGTCAGGTGCACGCACGGATGCCTGATCTGTTTTAAACGCCGCTGCAGCTTTAACGCATTGAGCACGCTGAGCTATGAGTTTGACCAGCTCACTGTCTATCTGATCGATATGATTTCTGACATCAGTAATAGAGGTATATTCCACGAAAAACGATCCTGTCAACTAGTACAATGGATTGGTATGTTATAATAAACACAACGGAAAGCAAAACAGATTCCCCCGTCCCCGTGGATGGGGGTAATCGCACAGGAAAAGCCCCTTTTACGGGGCGCCTGATAAAAGTGACTTTTGCGCAGGCTCAGGGCTCCGATTTGAGCAGCAGCTGACCTACTTTCACCATAAACCACGTTATCCGATATCAGGAACAGGTCCCATTTCGACGTCAGCAGCCTCACATTTTGCGGATTGATCCAGTAGGAGGTTAGTCGTCCTGTCAGAGGAACCCGCTGACCCAGCTGGCTAGCCTGGAACCGGGCAGCAGCAAAATGATGTGAACCACCTAGGTTGTTCCAGTATATCCGCGCCGGCATCCAGGAGAATTTGCTGAATTCCATCTCATTCAACCGTAGTTGGGAATGTGACAGATTGTTGTCCAGATGATCACTACTCACTGGTATGGCTAGTTCCCGGCAAAACTACAGTGCAAAATCCTCCAGGCCGGTGCACTGCCTGTCACCATTCTTTGAACTGCTCATCCCACCGATTTCAGAAATATCACAGAGATAATTTTCTGTAATCTCGCAGCTGACCAGCCCGGCCAGTTGCGGGATGTGGAGTTTTAGGTAGTCATAATCACCATCATGGTCAGGTCGAAGATAGCGAATACAATTTTTTTCATAATTGAGCCAGGTGTGCCAGCACACAACAGATCGTAGCCAGATGGTATCCTCAATTAGCGGCAGCTTTACCGGCAAGGCCCCATTGTTTAGTCGACGGCGCAATGTCGAAGGATATCCCAGAGAATCTAGCAATACATCCTGGCAGGCCTGGAGGATTTTACGCCACAGAGGTGTGGCGCTGCTTATTCCATTATCAATCATATCAATGTTCTCAATTCTGTTCAGTTGCCATTGACCAACAGTCGTTGCTGGCCACCACAACCAGACTACCTCACAATTTTTGAGGCCGAAGAAGCTAAGGAGGCTAAAATTGACTTTTCGAGAAATTTATTTTTCGCTTTCAATGTATGCGCATATCCCATTGATATTTAACATAAAACGCATTATCGACACTTTGAGATGTATAGCATTTGATATACGTTCGTGTTGTGTTATTCTTGTATACCAATTGCTATACAGGAGAGCTGTGTATGAAATCAGATGTTCAACTCAACCTAAGAGCTAAAGAGTCTCAGAGAGCACTCATCGATGCCGCTGCAGAGATTATTCATAAATCGCGAACCGACTTTATCCTGGAGATGGCCTGCAAGGCAGCGGAGAATGTGATCCTTGATCGCCGTGTTTTCAATTTTAACGACGAACAGTATGCAGAGTTCATCGATATGCTCGATGCACCAGTCGAGGATGAGCCCGCCATTAATAAACTACTGGCAAGGAAACCTCAGTGGGACGTATAACCGCGCCCGAGCCGTTATCCAGCGCTCATCAGCTGGCTGAGTTCGTCAGTGGAGAGACAGTCCTCGATGAATGGCTAAAACAGAGAGGTTTAAAAAATCAAGCTCTTGGCGCTGCCCGAACGTTTGTTGTTTGCAAGAAGGGTACGAAGCAAGTAGCTGGTTTTTACTCTTTGGCCACCGGTAGCGTTAACCATACGGAAGCTACAGGCAGTCTTCGGCGTAACATGCCAGATCCTATACCGGTGATTATACTCGCTCGCCTGGCGGTAGATGTCTCATTGCACGGAAAAGGGGTTGGTGCCGATTTACTCCACGATGCAGTTCTACGGTGTTATCGCGTAGCTGAGAACATTGGCGTTCGTGCGATAATGGTTCATGCGCTTACTGAAGAAGCCAAAGGTTTCTATGCTCACCATGGATTTAAGGCATCACAAACTCATGAGAGGACTCTGTTTCTAAAGCTTCCATGACTGGTTGCTGGAGTGGGAAAGTAGCAAGTCACCGCCTCAACATATTGATTTTTATGTTGTTTATTTTTAAATTTAACATAATCTTTGTTAAGCGCACCAGGTTTGTAGTAGCTAAATTGAGATGTCCGTCTCTGACCAAATAGACATGTCCGCGCTACAGTCTCACCACAGCGATCACTGCTTTCAAAGGATGAGACTCATGACGGCATACGGAACGGAGTTTTTCTCAATGAATGATGTAAACCGACTCAGGATCCTTCAGGACGTTATCGACCGCCGTCTTACCACACGTCTTGCAGCAAACCGGCTTGAGATATCTGACAGACACTGCCGACGGTTGCTGGAGCGCTATCGTGAACATGGGCCGCTTTCACTTGTTAACCGTCGTCGTGGCCAGCCTGGCAACCGGCAACTCATGCCGGGCATCGCTGAACGAGCACTACGTATTATCCGCGAACGCTACGCTGATTTTGGCCCGACTTTAGCCTGTGAGAAGCTCGCCGAGGTTCATGGGCTGTATCTGGCCAAAGAGACAGTACGCAAGCTGATGACACAGGCTGGTTTATGGATCCCCCGCAAGTTACGGCCGCCTCGTGTGCATCAGCCACGACCGCGTCGGGCCTGCACCGGAGAACTTATCCAGATTGATGGCTGTGAGCATCGCTGGTTCGAGGATCGTGGTCCGGCCTGCACGCTGCTCGTTTACGTTGATGATGCGACCAGCCGGCTGATGCAGCTTCTGTTCGTCAGTTCTGAGTCCACTTTCACCTATTTTGAAGCCACCCGGGGCTATCTGGAACGTTACGGTAAGCCTCTGGCGTTCTACAGCGACAAGGCCAGTGTCTTCAGGATCAACAACAAGCAGGCCATCGGCGGAGATGGCCAGACTCAGTTCGGCCGTGCCATGAACGAGCTGAACATCACCGGTATCTGTGCCAATACCAGTTCTGCCAAGGGCCGTGTTGAGCGGGCTCACCTGACGTTGCAGGATCGCCTCGTCAAGGAGCTGCGGCTCCGCGGTATCAGTACACCCGAGGCTGCAAACGCCTTTGCCGAAGGATTCATGGCTGACTATAACCGCCGGTTTGCGAAGCCGCCACGCCACGATTTCGACGTTCACCGTCCGCTCGGGAATAATGAAAATCTGGCAGCAACATTCACCTGGCGTGAACAACGTAAGGTCTCAAAAAACCTGACATTACAGTATGATAAAAAGCTCTATCTGCTTGAAGATAATGAAGAAAACCGACGTTTTCAGGGGAAATACATTGATGTCTGGCAGTATCCGGACGGTACTATCGAGCTCCGGGCTAACGGTACTTCCCTGCCCTTCATAACCTACGACCGGCTGGGAGAACTGGACCAGGGCGCCATCGTTGACAACAAGCGCCTGGGACGTGCTCTGGAGATGATAAAGCTGGTTCAGGACAAACGGGACAACACCCGCTCGCAGGCCCTGCCATCACTGGACGGCCAGACTTCACGCAGAAAGAAACAACCCGGAAAGAAATCACAACGAAGTCTCAATCAGGACGACATGCTGGAAGCCCTGCAGCAACTCCAGACAAGGAGCAAGGAAATCTTCGGCAAAAGCTGAAAAACAACTCACACGCGGACATCTCAATTTAGCTACAAAGCGGACCTTTAAAAACAGCCCAGACAAGGTTTGTCAGCACAAAGCGTTATTGTCGTCTCAGCACAATTCACACGCGTCGTGTACGCTAAGCCTTCATTTTGCTCAGCACAGGACCGCGATCTTATGTTGGTGACTATGACAGACAAAGAACTTTACCGGCTTGGCATCATTCAGCGAGTATTTGACCGGGCTTTGCTTCAGCGCGACGCAGCAGACATACTTAAGCTCAGTGTTCGTCAGGTGCAGCGTCTTGTGCGTCTGTACCGGACAGATGGCGCAACCGCATTTGCATCTTCCCGCCGTGGACGTCCTGCAAACAACCGGATCGACGAAGAAACACGCTGTAAAGCCCTGGATTTGATCCGGTGCCACTATTCAGATTTTGGCCCAACGCTCGCAACCGAAAAACTGGCTGAACGCCATCATATTTATCTCTCCGATGAAACCATCCGTAACTGGATGACAGCCGACGGTCTCTGGCGTCCTCATTCCCGCCGGCGACCCCGGGTTTACCAGCCGCGATATCGTCGCGACTGTCTCGGCGAACTGGTTCAGATCGATGGTTCTCACCATGACTGGTTCGAAGGCAGAGCCCCAAAATGCTGTCTTCTGGTCTTCATGGATGACGCCACAGGTCGCCTGATGCACCTGCGATTCTGTGATTCAGAAAACGCCTTTGACTACATGATGGCTACCCGGCAATACATTGATAAACATGGTAAACCTGTCGCATTTTACAGCGACAAGCATGCGGTGTTCAGGGTCAGCGGACCCGAAAGCCGACGTACCGGCACAACCCAGTTCGGACGGGCTCTCCGGGAACTGGCGATCGAATTGATTTGTGCCAACAGCAGCCAGGCAAAAGGACGCGTGGAACGGGTCAATAAAACCCTGCAGGATCGCCTGATTAAAGAGATGCGACTGCAGAACATCAGCTCGGTTGCTGAAGCCAATCAGTGGATTGAACATTTCATGTCTGATTTTAACCGTCGTTTCTCCCGGCCGGCAAAATACCCTAAAGATCTGCACCGTGCGGTCACACAGAGTCCACTGGAGCTGAATGATATCTTCGCCTGGCAGGAGCTGCGGACCTTATCGAAAGCACTGACTTTTCAGTATGATAAAGTGATGTATATCATTGAACCCACCGAACAAAATACGCGCATAGCAGGTGAAAAAATTACCGTTTATGATTACCCTGACGGAAGCATTACTTTCCGGCATCAGCACCGGCCACTGGGTTATAAGATTTTCGATAAACTGACCTGCGTTGATCAAGGGGCGGTTGTTGATAACAAACGACTGGGTGCCGTTCTGAGGCTGGCACAGCAGAAACAGGAAGAGCTGGAGGCTGAAGGAAAGCGAATGCGCAGTACAAAAATGCCCCGCAGGCGCGCTCAGGAGCGTGCACTGGAAGAGCTCAGGGCGATCAACCCGGGTGCTGGCCAGTCCGCAGGATTTTATCCCCAGCCTGAAGCGATGAGCCCTTCCCTCACCTGCGGATCTGATATGGCCGACAGATGGGAGAAAAATGGACGACAACAAACCAGTGCTCCTGACACTTCACGAAGCGCTACGCCTGGATTTGATGAAGCCTATATGGCGCGGGAAATTACGCTGGCAGAAGTGGCAGAGTCCATGGAGCTCACCCGTCGTCAGTGCTCCCGCCTGATTAAACGCTACCGCGAGCTGGGGCCAGCCGGTCTGGTCAGCCGGCGCCGTGGAAAGCCAGGCAATCATCAGTTAAACACCACCATCAGAGATCAGGCACTGCAGCTTATTCGCTCACGCGGCCGGGATATGAATCCGTCAGCCATCTGGCGAATTCTGACCACAGAATACGGTGTCCGGATTTCAAAAGAGACCGTGCGGAAAATGATGATTGCCGAGAAAACTGGCACCCTCGCCCGTCCTCAAACCCTGAATCAGACTGAAGAAGGCATTGCCCGGACTCACCACAGACATCACTTCAGCTTGGCTTTAAATACGACATTTCAACATTGGCTAGACAGATGTTGTAGTAACTAAATTGAGATATCCGTCTCGGGGCTGCGGATGTTTTCCTGGGCTGTTATGTTGTGATCCCAAGATGCTGCCGGTACTTCACCGGACTCATTTCACCTAATGATAGCTTGATACGCTCCTCGTTATACCAGCGTATGTATCTGTCCAGGAAGCAGATAAATTTTTCCAGCGTTATACCTGCCCAGTTTCTTCCATAGAACATTTCATTTTTGACCCGCCCGCAGAAGCCTTCACACGCCGCATTATCCGGCGAGCATCCTTTACGCGACATGGACCTTATAAGTCCGGATGTGTTGATACGATCAAGCCAACCCGGCCATCGATAATGGCCGCCGCGGTCGCTGTGTATCACCGGTTTGTCATTTGCGCTGAGCGTGCCGATCGCATCATGGAGCATGGTATTCACCAGCGTTGCAGCCGGGCGTGTTCCTATCGATCAGCTCACTACCTGGCCATCAAAGCGGTCGATAACCGGCGACAGATACACTTTTCCAGCCGGAAGCTGGAGTTAACTTAAATCCTATATCTATACTCTGGGTTTTAGAAAGAAAAATATCACAATGGAAAGAATTAAAAGAAAAATGCAAGCTATCAACATGATATAAAAATGTGAGTCAAGGAGAGATTGCTTTGCTATGCTGAACAGTTTTTCTTTATCGACACCCGATAAAGTTTCAGCATACTTTATAGTTTCCGATAATGATGCTAAATGGATGTCAGGAACATTACTTTCACCTAAGTATGATTTAATATTTTTTGTATAAAATGAGGATGTCATAAGTCCAAATATTACTATGCCAATTCCTGTTCCAAATTCATAAGCCATACCTTCTATAGCTCCTGCCTCTCCACCTTTACCGATAGGTGTCGCATTCATGATTGCTGTCGTGGATGCGAGCATAGCCGCTTCAATACTGAACCCAAGGAGTAACATCATTCCCCATGCCTGTAAGTTATGATTACTAATATTTGTTAAAGATAAGCCGGCAAAACTTACTGAACTGAGAAAAATACCCATAAATGCTATAGAGCGTAATCCAACTTTACCCAGAGCCCATCCCACACAAGGTCCAGAAAGACAACTAGACATTATAAAGGGAAGCAAAAAGAGGCTTGCATTCAATGCGCTCATGCCAATAGCTAGCTGAAGTTCTTGTGTAATGAAAAATTCGAAACCGACAAGAGAAATCATACTAAATAGTGCCATAATTAATCCAGCCAAGATATGTCTATCACTGAAAAGGCTGATATCAATCATTGAGTCAGAGGATATTAACTGTTTCCTGAGAAACAAAAAGCCTAATAAAATTCCGAAAATCAACAAAGGAACAAGCATTGGCTCTTCATTTTGACTGAGCATGGACTTTATAGAGAAAACAATCATAAGCATTGAAATTATAAGCAGTAGAGGTTCTATTGCATTAATTTTTTTTGTTTTTTTCTCTACCTTTCTTATATTCATAGCTGTACACAATGCGGTAACGAGTATGCAAATAGGTATATTGATTAGAAAAACTGATTGCCACGAAAAATACTCCAGTAAAACACCACCTACTAACGGTCCGAGTGCTGCTCCGGCAGTTCCAATTGTTGACCAGATTCCCAGCGCAATAGCTCGTTCCTGGTTATTGAGGAACGTAAGTCTGATGCTGGCAAGCGTTGCCGGAAGTATCATGGCGGCTCCAATAGCAAGAAATCCACGTGATATTATAAGAGTTGATGCTGAATCAGATATTGCTCCAACCGCAGATGAGAATCCAAATAATATAGAACCGCATAAAGCAATAATTTTTACGCCATATCTGTCACACAATACTCCCATCGGCAAAATAAATGACGACATAATTAACGGGTATATATCTATAATCCAAAGCACCTGATTAGAGGTTGCGTTGAGACTATAAGTTAATGAAGGAATGGCAACATGTAAAATCGTTGCATCAATCGAAACTGGAAGATACATTAATATTATCAGCGTAAGAATAAACCACTTATTGGATTGGGGGCGAGCAATGGCATATGTCATAAAGATAACCGAAAACAAGTAACCGAGTGTTATTATATTGTAGATTCTTTAAATGAATAATAAACGGAGGTGGTTTTTTTATTTGACCGCTTTGAGTTATTAATTAAAAAAATACATATATGTGAGAGCATAGTAGTAAAATAAATATGTTCCATATCGGTCTGGATAAGTCGCAGCCTCATGTCATGTTTACAAGCTTACTGGTCAAGCGCTTTGCGGATAAACACCGGCATCTAAGCTATTCTTAACGTCGCCGTAAGGTCGCTTTACCGCGCGATTCTGTCCAGAATTCGCGTGACTTGCACGCCTGAAATTTCAAAGGCAACATTAACAGTCAGGAATTCCTAAGTGAAGCCATCCGCGCAGGTAAGGCACTTGATTCTTCGACCTGCGGCCAGCACGTCCATGAAGATATTCATCGACCAGACCGGATTGGCGCCGCCGCGCGGAGCAGCAACAGAAGTTCTGTTGCCAGCCTTTTACAACGTAGTCTGCGTTTTGCGCCCAGCCGAGTCCAATGATAAAGTCGATACACGCTTATGATTAACATTAAACCCTTCACGGCACAGTAACTCTGCCAGATGCGGCGATAGGCAATACGCCTGTGATCCAGTCCCACCTCAGTGATGCGTCCTGATAAATAGACATCCATAACTGGACGCCGAGCGTGATAGCGGTGGATCGAAAGAGACAAATCTGTGAACCCGCAGGGACGACGTTTCCACAGATCGGTTGCATCACACATTAACATTACTGCTACCGGCTTCTACCCTGTCATCGTGGCGTATTGATCACCGGATGAGCGTTGTATCGTTTCTTGATGATGAAAAATTATATATTGAATCCGTTAAAAATCTCACAACTACGGAAACCAACATGGGCGAAAATTTTGTGAGTAGACCTGGAAATACGGTGACATTTTCATTTTTTATGATACTTATGAGCACCCAATATATCAGTGAAAAGTCTTGAGCCCCTTTCGCAATAAAAATGAGAACAATATGAATTGTCGTTTGGTAATATTTTGGCTATGTTTAAACCCACTGTAACCATTTACTGTTACAAGCCTATCTTAATGGAAACATAAAGAATTAACTGTATATTCTCCTTTACATAATGCATCTGTAACACTGCGTTTTTTTAAACGCCCTGAGAGGCTGGCCATGGAGTTTGCTATCGGGTTTTCGATAAACAGGCCTGTATTGATCATGGTGCTGTTGTCGACAATAAACGGCTAGGTTCCGTACTGAGACTGGTGTAGCTGAAACAGGATGAGCTGGAGGCGGAAGGAAAGCGAATGCACAGAAAAAAATGCCCCGCAGGCGTGCTGAGGAGCGCGTACTGGAAATCAGTCCGTTGCTGGAACCCTACCGGAATCGATGAGCCCTCCCCTCACCTGCGGACCTGATGATGCCGGCAAAATGGAAGACTACAAGCCAGCGCTCCTGACATTGCATGGAGCGCTATGCATGATTTGATTGAAGCCTATATGGTGCGGGAAATTATGCTGGCAGAATTCCCATCTGAGCGCGGATAGCTGTTAACAAGGATCCCGGCTTCGTACAGGGTTTTCCATCCCTCGTCTGGCTACGCCATGCAGTGATTGAAAATATTGTTCAGTCGAAGCAGTCCCTGCAGATAAAGTGATCTCGGCTCAGGTCCAAATTTTAGAGGAGTTGTTTAAAGGTTATACAACGAAATACAGATATAGAGCGCGTAAAGCAAACCGTTCAACCCTAACCAACCCACGGTTATCGTACTTTTCTTGGCAACGAACCATAACCAGAATGCGGCGGTAAGTGTAATTAGTACTCCGGTAAAGACTTCCGTACGTGGCTCCCAGGGCGTTAAGGTGATCCCAATAGCTGGTAGTATCGTACCCTGAAATACCATCGCACCAGTAATATTAGCAACCGCCAGAGTGTCCTTTCCACGACGTATCCACAAGATGCTGTTAATTTTCTCAGGTAACTCTGTTGCAATCGGAATAATAATCAGTGATAACAGTAAAGCTGAAACGCCAAAATATCTTGAGGTGGTTTCCACACCATTGATAAAACCAAAGGCCCCAACAAGAAGAATACCGATCCCAAGTAGAACTTGTATGATAGTGGTGATAAGTCTTTCGGGTAACCTTGCATAGGATAAGAGCAGCGGTTTCTCGACTTGAGTTTCTTCACCTTCCAGAACCAGTTCACTAGATGCTTTGATCGTCCGATACACATAAAAAAAATACAGCAGTACCAGAATCACACTGATACCCTGTCTGTATAGAATCTTATCGTGCGGAATAAACATTGCAAATGTTGCGAGAATGAAAGCTACCAGGAAAAAATTTGTATCGCGCTTAAACCCACCTGGCTCAGGAGTGATTTTTCCTGCATATCCTCTCTTCCTCATAACAGCAGCTCCCATCAAAAAAATAGATAGAGTTGATAGCATTAAAGGAGCCCCCAGGATCGCCCCTACTCCAATTTCCTCGCTGTGGCTTGACAAGTTGTTTCCGGAAATGATGGCCAGAAGTGGCACAATGGTTTCAGGCAGCGCTGTCCCTACAGCCGCAAATAGTGAACCCGTTACACCTTGTGAAAGGCGTAGTTTATGGCCGAGGTGTTCGAGTGCATTAGTGAAAATCTCGGCAGCTATGAGAATGATGACTAGGGAAAAAAATCTCAGCAATCGAATAAATCATTGTGACATTACTCAGGAGTGTAAGTTTATGTTAGTTTCCATTTTCTAACTTCCCTGGCTGGTCATACAGAACTCAATGAGATTCTTTGCGTAATGAAATACACCAAATGTCAGGAAAATTACTGTGCTACGACTTCATGATATAGAAGACAGCATGATGCCATAGATTTTTATTTTGTCAAAATGTTATTAAATATCAACAGCATATTGCATTTGCTATGTTTTATTGCTCAAGCTATAACACTGGATATAGACCTCCTTCCTGAAAATAGTGCCAGGCTAAACTGAAGCCTCCGGTCTTTCATCCACCTCACAGAGAGGCACATCGCTATGAAATAGACCCGCTATACTGAAAAACAGATTGGGTTTATGCTGCAACAGGCCGAAACCGGCATCCGCCTCGGGAAAGTCTGCAGAAAGATGGGCATTTCTGAAGCCACTTTTTATTTTTATGGACTACCTCCGCTTTGCCAGTACTTAATTTGATTTTAGGTTGTTGCTTATATCTATCCGGCATCAGGAAAATCTCTGTCCAAATGGGTAATCCGCACACAATCGCCTCAACAGCTGGACGGTCTCTGAGGCCTGTATTAAAATCAGGCGCCGATTGTGCAGATACTTGCGGAGAAAACGCCCGCGCAGGCATATCAGTGCAGCACATCGCCAACAGCGCCCCGTCCTGATAGGTATTGATCAGTGCTGGAGTATGGATTTCGTGTCGGAAAACCTGTTTAACGGACGTCGTTTCCGGGCGCTGACTGTAGTTGATAATTTTAGTCGGAAGAGTCTGGCGATCCATGCAGGAAAGTAGCAGAAGGGTGTTCCTGCTGGCAAAGTGATTCACTACAGGAGTAAACCGGTGATGTTATGCGCCCGTGATGACGGATGCGTTTGCAACTGTACAACTTCTCATCGGCAATACTGATCATTACATCCAGGTCTGCCGTCAGGCTTTCGCAACTGGTTGTGCCGATACTTCCGCTCATGCTAACCGTCACGCCCGGCAGTTCAAAGGGCAGCTGAAGACTCGCATCAATCAGGTTTCGCAGCTCATCAGACTCTTCCACATGATGAAAGATGTTTTGCAGCACGACGAATTCATCCCCCCCGATCCGGGCAACTGTAGACCCTTCAGGGACAATTCTTCTCAGTCGATCCGCAACAATGTTAAGCACCCTATCCCCTGAACCATGGCCATGGTTATCGTTGACGTCCTTGAAGCCATCAAGATCGAGACAGTGAATGGCAATCAACCTGGTGTTCAGTACGCTTCGTCGGAATGCTTCCCTCAAGCCCAGACGGTTAGCAAGCCCCGTCAGGGGATCGTTACGGGCGAGGACTTCCATATCCAGACGCATGCTGATGTTACGCACCGAGTTATGATGGATATACATAACACTGTGGATCCCTCCCAGCAGGAAGACCAGAAAGATTAACGCAACAATCCGGTGTGATGTGTCACCTGTCATGAAGGTGCAAATAATGGCGGGTACCGTGGCTATCACCATGGCAGTACTGGCGATAACGGGTCGCGGGGCCAGACGCGTGGAGACCCCAGCGCAGTATCCGAATAACAGCGTGGTGGCCAGTAAATGCAGTTGATTATAAGTAGATAAAAACATAAGCGAAGATAGACCACTCACTGATGATGAAACCGTGACCGTCATGATGGTATGGGCAAGTTCCCAGCGTCTGGAACCCTCCAGTCCTGGTAATTCAGATGACAGACGAAGCCTTTTCATCTGTAGCAATATTGTAATCACTTTCGCAACTGAGCCAGCGCCGCCCATCAGAGTAGCAAGCACCACAGGGATACTTCCAAGGGTCCAGAAGGCAAAGCTTCCGATGACCAGAATCGTGATCCCCATCATACTGGTCGGGATAAGCGTGCGTGATAGTTCGCCAACCAGAGCCCTGTACACATCTGGTGATTCTTTCCTGATAAGTCGCATAGATATTCCCTCTTCCGTTCCGTAGAACGTGACTTCAATGACATCAGCTTCTTAGCACAACTATCATTCCTGTATTGCACAGGCCGCAAGAAAAAATCGTCTGAATTGCAAGGCCAGCATCCGTTTACCATCAATAATCCGGAATATAGCCAACTTTTAGGCCGCTGGTATCGGGTTTGTAACAGATTATTCATAATGTGCAGTGAATGCACTTCATTTAACGCGGTCTCCCCCAGAAATGGTTTGCAGAGACTGCTGAGCGGTACGTAATAGTGGACGGGATGAACTGACCGTATTCTCATCACTATGTTCATGATATCGATGGTAGCCATAGCTCTTTACCGACATGAGCGTACGGACAAGTCGGAATTTGCGAAACCAGGCAAGGTATTCAGCAGCGGGCATTCTTACTAACGCGGGTCTAAACTACAGGCCGAATCAGCAAATGAATGTGTTAGAAATGTTTTGCCATGATAACACGGCGAGAGCCTAACACGATGCAATACGGTTTAATGCTGGCTTGTATATTTGTCGTTTAACTTTGATTTGCTAGTTTAACTTTGATTTGCTAATGTATAACTGTTTTAAACCATTAGTCTTTGAGGACCTAATGTTTTGCGATGAACCTCCTTCGGACATAGCCATAATATCCTGATTATCTTTAATAATAGTTCATTAAAGATAATCAGGTCACAGGTTATGATTGTCTTTATATCGATTAATGTGTGTCGGGGTGTTCTATGCTTTTCAAATTACTCTATCTTCCTGCATCTTTACATGCAGCTAACCGCTCGTATTTCTCTTACTATGACATGGTGATGTTTCATAACAAAGAGAAAATACAAATATCTTTGGGCTTCTTTGTTTTCGGAGTTAGGAGTCGTTTAGCAAATAAATCAGGATGCTATCAGAACGATTATTGATACAATCTCACCATTATCTTTTTTGCCGCACAGTCTCCAGCCTAAATCCTGCGGGCTGTGTCTGATATGTATCTTCATGCTCTGAGAGATCCGTTCGCTGAGCATGAGCATATTTTTAATCGTTTAAAAATCATTAAGTATTATTAATACTGAATTATGGAAGACTACATATGCCCCACGTTAATACAGTCAGGATCGAACCGGGTGGCTCCAGATTTAACAATAATACGGATAAGCTGGCTGGGACAGTACTGACTAAAACACGCCTTGAGTCCGATTTCGGGCTCACGGCTGCCCTCCATCAGTATCGTATAGAATACAGTTCTTGCGATGGTGTTCAGGGAGAGGGAATCCGAACTGACAGCGCTGCCATTTTTCTGCCTCAGGGTTCTGAACCTGAAGATGGCTGGCCGCTGATCGTCTGGCACCATGGTACTGTCGGTATCGCTTATGGATGTGCGCCATCACTGAATGTCCGCTCTTTCAGGGACAGTCAGTATCTGAATACGTGGTTATCACTGGGGTACGCCATTTTTGCACCAGACTATCCTGGACTGGGGTCTCAGGGACTGCATCACTATCTTCACGCACGCAGTGTGGCGTGGAGTGTCCTTGATGGCATTCGTGCCGCTCTTGGTGTATTCCCGCTAAAAAACAGAATATTATTAATCGGTCATTCACAAGGCGCTCACGCTGCCTTTTCTACTGCGGGTTATCAGATGCAGTACGCACCAGCGCTTAATATTGCTGGTTCAGTCCTGACAGGGACACCTTATTTCACCGGAGGCCGTAATTTCGAAAGTATGCTAAGTTTTACTGACCCCACGATGTCAGGAGACCCCAGGCTGCCTTATATTTTTTATATATGGCAATCGTGCGCAGATGTAAACGGTAGTCTTGACTCCCGGGATTTCTTTCAGGAACCGGTAAGGGATGTGCTCACCCAGTCTAAAATATTAGCCATCTCATCGCTCAAACAGATTGTCATTGATAAAGCTCTCACGCTAAATAACAGTATAAAACCTGAAATATGGAAATTATTTCAAGAGATACTTCCAAAAATGGCCTACCCTACACTGAATATAATGCACCCGGTTTTTATTGGTATTGGTGACAATGATATTAACGTACCCGTACTCATACAGAGATACTTTGCAGAGGATGTCGACATTTCTGGTACAATTAGTGAAGTCCATATTTATCCTAGGCTTGATCATAGTGCTACACTCAACTATTCACTTCGTGATTCGGTACCATTTGTGCAGCATATAATGAGAGCAATATAAACGTTCTAAAGATATTTAGAAAATTCATGCACACAGGCTATGCTTTATGAAAAAAAATGTCAGATATGAGTTTCATCACATCGGGATCCCACTCCAGGACGGTAGGGAAGAGGGCGTATTCAGTGAAGTCGCCGGAATGTATACCACCGACAATCCCGGCAAGTTCCGGATACAGTGGCACAGATTCACGGAGAACTCGACTTTACACCCTTTAATTAAAAGCGTCCCCCATGTTGCATTCAGGGTTGATAACTTGTCTGAGGCGATAAAGGACGAGTGCCTTCTCCTCGGACCCTATGAACCCATCGACGATTTCTTCGTGGCGATTATCAATGATAATGGCGTTCCTGTTGAACTCATTCAGACCACACTGTCGGATGATGAGCTGTGGCGGCGCGCACGAGCAGGCGAAGGTACGTTGTACAGAGGATAATAATTCGTCTTAATCCTCATCAAATAACTAAATCATATGAAATGGTACTATATATCCTTGTAAGCGCACCCGTTTAAGTTGCACGAACTTTTTGAGATTTCCGGGGTTTCAGCCATCACCCGGTATTCTTCCGGCGTCAGGTTATTCAGGGATTCATGGGGGCGCTCGCTGTTTGACCTGCTCCCCGTTGATTAATACACCGCGATGTTAGTAATGTCTTCATCAGTCACATGAGGACATCCCCATGAAGAAGCGATTTTCCAACGAACAGATCATCAGTATTCTCCGCGAGGCCGAAACCGGTACTGTCAACCTGACTGTACCAGGCTGGCATTAAACTCAAGGTAACGCGTGAGCGCAGTTCGCTATGAGCGAACTGCGGACCTTTACACTCATGATCACCGCTTATGCATGCATTACGAACATAGCACTGTAGTAATCATCGGTAGCTGTTCAACTTAGCCCGTTACACTCGCTTTGTACTAAGATGCTTATCTAATAGATGATTTAAGATATCGTCTCAAGATCAAGATGGATTTATCAACATGACTAGAACAGAAAGACTTCTCGAACTACTACAGATATTAAGGGCACAAAGATATCCGATCACTGCATCCACCCTCTCAGAAAGACTGGGAATAAGTGTGCGATCTCTTTACAGGGATATAAAAACGCTGCAGCATCAAGGAGTATGCATTGAAGGTGGTGCTGGAATTGGTTACATCGTTAAGTCTGACTTTCATTTGCCACCCTTAAACCTTTCTCATGAAGAAATCAATGCCATTACACTTGGGTTAAATTGGGTATCTCATAATACTGACTGTAATTTCAAAATTACCGCAAAGAATGCACTAGCCAAAATACACGCCGTCATTCCTGGTGAATTAAAAAACCTTATTGAGAGTCAATCCTATCTGATCGGTCCTTCAGAAAATAATGAGATATATTTTGAAGGTGTTCGCAATGCTATTAAAAAGCGCATGAGAATAAAACTAAAGTATTGTGATAAGAAGGATTGTTACTCTTCTCGAGTCATATGGCCAATCGGATTGGTATACATGGAGTCATGCTGGCTTTTGGTTGCATGGTGTGAAATGAGAAATGATTTTCGTCATTTTAGAACGGACAGAATTCAAGATATTGTGCAACTGGATTCTACATATAGTGAAAGCAGAGAAGTTTTATTGAAAAAATGGAGGCTTAAAGAAGGGATCTGCGAGGAGAAAGAGTACTGACAAAAACTGTCACAGCTAATTTGTATACTAACCCAGCTGAAAGACTCAATTCTACTTCATAGGGGGGGTTATGAATTTCAAGAATAAAGTTGCTGTCATAACAGGAAGCACTACAGGTATAGGTGAGGCAGTCGCAGACCAATTACATAAGCATGGATCTAAGGTCGTTATTGTATCCCGTTCGTCAGAACAGGCTAAACAAAAAGCGAAACAATTATCTTCACAGGGACAACAAGCCGTGGGGATCGGATGTGATGTGTCACAGCCTGAACAAGTACGGCAAATGATAGATGATGTTATCAAACATTTCGGCAGACTTGATTATGCAGTAAATAATGCAGGCTTAACAGGTGAACATGGTATAAATATAACTGAGCAGACAATTGAAAACTGGGATAAGGTTATTGCAACTTCATTGAGCGGTGTTTTTTACTGCCTAAAATATGAAATACCTCAGATGATGAAATCTGGTGGCTCTATAGTTAATTTATCTGCAGTAAATGGACTGGTTGGCATTCCTGGGTTAGCACCTTACACCGTGGCTAAACATGGCATAATCGGTTTAACCCAAACCGCAGCGCTGGAGTTTGCATGTGAAGGCATTCGAATCAATGCAGTAGCTCCGGGCTATGTCCAAACCCCACGAATGAGTGAGTTCCCAGAAAATATCGTACGTAGTTTCGCAAATAGCCACCCTATGAAAAGGATGGCAAAAATGCAAGAAGTAGCAGACTTCATACTGTTTTTACTGTCAGATAATTCAGCATTCTGTACCGGAGGAGTTTATCCAATCGATGGCGGTTATTTAGCTGAGTAAAATTTCCCTAAAGCCCTTTTAAACTTTAAGAATTGCCTCGCCAAAGTCGTAGGCTAGCTGGGGTGTATAGTTAACGCTTCCATTATCAGGCCTGTGATGAAAATATTTCAAGTATGGGTTAATATTGGGATTGATGATCGGCACTCCATTTGTTCATATATCATGCCATTAACAACGTCCTCTTCTGGCACTCATGGGAAGTCCAGGGCCCGGGAGTACTCCCCTAGACGCATGGTCCAGATTGATCATTATGATTTTTTATGGTTTTGTGAAGATAAGAATAACGAGAGCCAAAAAGGCTAAAATTGAAGAGGAGCACTACCATGAGCAATCCAGAAATAAAAAATAAGGGCCATGAACCTCCGGATGGTCTTCCTCGTTATCGTCTCCTGACAGGTAAGGATGACGCTAAATTTTGTCATCGGGTTTCAGAAGCACTGGCGCTTGGTTATCAACTGTATGGCTCCCCCGCCGCAACGTTTAATGGGCAGGATGTGATTGTTGCGCAGGCTATCATATGGCCTGAGGTACAGCAGAATCAGGCTTCGTAGGAATGAGTGGGCTCGCAGCGTCCGGAATCCGCCCGGTGCTGTAAATCACCGCAAGGTCTGTCATAAGGTAATTGCATCACGCATCGCGACACCTTTTTTCTTTACGCAGGCCTTCTCTTTCACTGTTTGTCAGAACTGTGGACCGCAGTAATCTCCACCCCGTGCTTTAATCAATGAGAGTGATGTCGGGTGCAAATTAAACTACCTTTCTCAACAGCAAAGGCGGGATAACCCTACCTTCGCAGGGTTTCTACGCCTGGTAATATGCCCATGACAGTCTCTAAGACCGCTTAGAGCGAGAAGCGTAAGTGAGAGTTTGTAATGATTACCAGGATGCAGAACTAAAATCGGCCGCTGATAATCAATGAAGAGCAGGTCAGGGTGACCAGCTCCCTTCCGTTTATATATTTCGGGCAGGCGAGCATACGTTTTTACTTAATACTCGTTCACTTTAAGGCTTCGTCTCTGCCGTGATACCAGGTTTCAAAAGCATCAGGGGTCATCGGTTTGGCAAAAAAATAGCCCTGAACTTCATCGCAGCCCAGCCTTCTTAAAATATCAACGGTCCTGGCATCCTCGACGCCTTCGGCCAGAACGATATAGTCGAGCTGCTTGAGGAGTGTGATAACGTTGCGAACAATGATGCGGCTGGCATTGTCGTCAGCAACCTTACTCACAATAGAGCGGTCAAGCTTGATGATGTCCATCGGGATTTGTCGCAGGTAATTAATGTTGCTGTATCCGGAACCAAAATCATCCAGAGATATTTTAAATCCGCGTTGTTTGAGCATGTCCAGGCCGATAAGTGCAGCGGGACTTTCCAGCATCTTCTCGGTTTCCAGACACTCCACCCCCAGCAGGGCGGGATCCAGACGCGCGTCCAGCATTTTCTGTTCCAGCTCATCGCAGAAATCTGGTCTTGAAAAATCACTGGCAGCCAGATTAATCGACACAGGTAAAGAAACTCCACGGCTTTGCCAGGCACTCAGTTGCACAATCGTGTGATCGATAACCCATGCTGTGAGTTCACGCATCAGGCTGGTCTTTTCGACCAGAGGAATAAACACACCCGGCAACACTTCGCCGTTTTTAGGATGTTGCCATCTAAGCAAAGCTTCGGCTCCCGTCACACGCCCTGTCACCAGTGAGATTTTCGGCTGATAAACCAGATATAAGCCCTGGTTTTCTTGTAGCGCTTGTCTAACTTCAGTAAGAAGGCTGAAATCAGTCTTCTTACGGCTATCCAGTGCGTCATCATAAACTGTAAACCGGCGCCCCTGACTTATCCCTTCATGCAATGCGCTGACTGCACGGCGCAGTATTTCATTCGATGTCAGAGATTTATCGCAAAGCCCGGAGTCACCCATGTGAATATCCAGATCAAGGGGAACTTCAGGGGTAAACCTGGCCTGGATCCCCTGAAGGCTTTGAGAGATATCTTCTAATGTCCGAGTTTTTTCCTTATGGGTAAAAAAGGCAAATCGTCCAACTGCCACGGCGTAGAGCGGCCCTTCTAAAGGCAGGCGGATCTGCAGCTCTGCGACCATATTACGAAGTAGATTTTCTACGGCAGTCATACCGAGTGAGCGAGCCATTTCGTAGGCTAATGGCATATCAATACAATCAATAATGACGAGCCTGAATGCGCCTTCAGTTGAAACCTCTATATCCTTCAGCAGTCGCTGCCGGTTTGGTAATAGCGTGACTATATCGAGGTAGCCGACGGAGTGCCACGAGGCCAGAAAATCCGATATAAGTCCTGCAATCTTTTCAAAAAGATCGAGCTGCTCGTCTGAAAGTTCCCTGGGCTGAGTATCGAGGATACACAAGGTACCTATGGGTACTCCATCCTGGGTTTTAAGTGGGCAGCCTGCATAAAAGCGAATGAATGGAGCCTCTTTCACCGCGTGATAGTCGCGAAAGGTAGGGTGCAGATGAGTGTCATGACAAATGAATGTCTTACTCTGCTCCTGGGTCTGTACGCAAAATGCCTCGCTCAGGCTGATTTCAGTGACGGCAACATTTTGGGCTGATTTGATGTATTGCTTTTCTTCATCGAGAACAGAAACAAAGCCCATCGGCATGTTCAGCAATTGGCATATTAGATGAGTATATTTTTTTAACGCATCATCCCGGCCCTTGTCAGGATTTTTCAACAAGTCGATTGCCGCAAGTCTTTTACTTTCATCTCTGCTGAGATCGGTCAACATGGCAAGACATCCTCCGGCGCAATAGGCTTCTGGTTATTCCACACTCAAAGGTAGCATGCATCATTCTTCCAATGGCATATGGTAATACATACGCTGTGACCTGCATAAACTCTCACATTAAAATGTTTCCAGTTGATTGTCTCCCGGAAATGTCGCCCCCGGCCGCCCGGTAATCCATTTGCTGGTTTTGTTTGTGTCAGTAATGTCCGCTCCTGGCACAGAGTAGACTTTTGAGCTTTGCCCTGCCCCGGAAATCTGAACTGAGCTTTGACAATTATTAGGAGCCGGCTTACCTGACGTTGGCAGGACCGCCTTTCAAGGTGCTGCGGCTCCGTGGTATCAGTACACCCGATGCCGCAAACGCCTTTGCCGAAGAGTTCATGGCTGGCTACAACCGCCGTGTAGTCACGCATAGAACCTGGTTCGGGCGACATTCAGTACCCGCCACAACGTCATCACACCCCACTCAGTGCGGTGTTCATTAGTCGTGAGTAGTCTGATAGATTTTTTGAAGCGTCCGTGTCTTTGAATTAACCATTTTAGACATTTTAGTACAGTAAGATCCCCTGTTTTTTACAGCATCGAACGAATGATAATCTGCTGATTATAAAGATAAAATAAAATCAATATAAAATTTTATTGAAACTTTAAAAAAAATAACGTTACCATTTAGTACAGTTCAAAGCGATGCAAGGAATGAGCATGCCTTACCTGTTACTAACACCATCGACCCTGTTTTGGCGAAGGAATGATGTCTTACGCCATTTTGTCGTTCAGGGCACGAACCCGGTTCTTATGACAGGGGTGAAATGGGCTTTAAACGCGGTAATGCTGTATAAACGGCAAATCGGCAATGTTCAGTGGCCGTTGCCCCACCACAATGGATCGAAACTGCTGGTTTTAACGCTCCATGTACAGCTCCATTCTGTTGGCCTGCAGCCAGAATCCGCTCCAGGAAAAGCGTTTTATATTGCTGCGATCTCCCTCATCGTTCCCATTATTAATCGTCTCATTTCCCATGTGCGGCTATCGCCGCGTTACGGCCGGGAAATGCTTTCCCGAACTGCAGGTCAATGGCTGCGCCACTCTCATGGCAACCAGAGTCACGCCTCGTTGCTAAACCGATTTAGCTTTTCAGTGATGTCGATAATGGAATCGGCGATGAGTCGGGCAGAATATTGCTCTCTGTTGCGTAATATTCTGCTTACCAGTTCGCAACTTTGTCCTTTACGAAGCTGGCTTTTTATTCTAACTGGAATCGGTACTTGTTCACTCGTAAACAATCAGCGGCCTGTTGATAAATAATAATTTCATGATTTAATTAATCCCAACGGAATAGTTTATTATGTACAGGATATACTTATATCTTATTCTCGCCGCATCGGTTTCCGCACTGGCGACAGATATGATCGTTCCAGCGCTGCCCTTGTTACAAAAAGCGTTTAATACTGATTATTCAGCTATACAGTTAACCATTAGTGGTTTTCTGGTGATATACGCGGCCAGTCAGTTACTGTCAGGATTTCTCGGTGAAAAGCTGGGTAAATTACGAATACTGACGGCCAGCTTTTTGCTCTTCCTGGCGGGAAGTCTCCTCTGCTTTATGTCCGACAGCTTAGAGATGTTGTTAGCCGGCAGGGCACTACAGGCTCTGGGTGCCGGCGCCGGGCCTGTTCTGTCCAAAGCCATCGCCAAAGAGACGTTTTCCCCATTAACACTCAAGCGCGCGCTTTCCGATATTTCTTCCGCCAGTGCAGTTGTTCCTCTCATTGCGCCCCTGGCTGGCGCCGCAATCCTCGGCTATCTGAGCTGGAACACGATATTCCTTGTCATGGCCCTGTTTAGCGTCGTCACCCTTTTGCTCTCTCCGCGTCGCCTCGTGTATCATGACGTGGCCACAGTATCCTCTTCTTCCGGTTTTATCACCCCTGCATTTATTCAGGGAACGCTGCTGGTTTCGCTGATCCTGAGTTCGCTGTTTTGCTATATCTCACTGTCGCCGGCCATCTTTATGCAGCAGCTTGGGCTAAGCACCATACATTACTCGCTGCTGTTCTCTGCATCCGTATTATTTTTTATTATTGGTAATCAGTTCGCAAAATTCGAGCGAATAATTAATCCGTGGTTTTTGTTTGGTATTAATGCACTGTCGGTCTTTCCCTTTATTATCGGTAGTCACTCGCTGATATTGTGCATCGCCGGATCGATGATTTTCAACCTCACCCTTGGCGCCTATTACCCGAGCGCGAACTTCATCGCCCTGCAAATCAAAGGGAAAAAAACAGGTATTGCGGCGTCCGCCACCGGATTTATTCAAACAGTGAGTGCCGGTGCCATCAGCTATTTCGCCGTAAAACTGACGGATACCGGTATGGGTTTTGACAGAACCCTCGGCATGAGCACGTTAACACTGGCAATTTTATCTCTTCTGGTAGTCACTACAATGAAGGTAACACAATGGAAAACTGGCAAAAAAGGAAAATTGACAGGTCATTAAAATATCAGACCAGGGTATTTTCAGAACATATTAACGAACTGGTCGCAGTAAAAAGAGAAGGTAAGGTCATTACCCTCGACGATGGCAGAAAAATGGTGGAATTTGTCTCTTGCTCTTACCTTGGGCTGGAGACCCACCCGGCGCTGAAAAAAGCGGTTGTCGATGCCATTGAACGTTTTGGTGTGCAGGTTTCTGTCGCCAGAACGCGGGTTAAAGTCGATCTCTTTCCGCAGCTGGAAGCGCGTATGAACGACATCATGCATGGGGCTCATACCCTCACGTTCAACGCGGTGACTCCCTGCCATATTGCGGTGCTGCCGCTGCTGGCATCCGGGACGCTGCCGCATTTTACGTTCAGTAAAAAACCGTACTTTATTATGGAGAAGACCGCGCACGCTACGTTGCAGATCAACCGCGGACTCTTACAGCAGTTTGGCGAAGTCGTCAGAATTGATTTCCAGGACAAGGCGCGGATTGAAGAGGCTTTTCGCTATGCGGCCAGCCAGGGACTGACACCGATCTCGGTATCAGACAGCGTAGGCTCAATGGGTGGTGTCGCCCCTGTCGCACATATCGTTCGCCTGGCGCATCAGTATGACGGCTTCGCCTATATTGACGATGCGCACGGCACCTCTATCTACGGGGATTACGGTTCGGGATATGTCATGTCATGCCTCAACCATCGACTTGACGAGCGTATTATTATCGCCGGATCGCTGTCCAAGGCTTTTGGCTCACACGGCGGATTTATCGCCTGTCGGGAAGCTGAGACCATCAACTTTATTAAAACCTACGGTACAACCTACGCCTTTGGTGGACCACCGTCATTACCGGGGATTGCAGCATGCGTCGCCTCAGCCGATCTCCACCTGGACGGCACCGTCACAGCCCGTCAGGAGAAGCTACAGAACGTCATTCGTTATTTTGACGAAGTGTTCGGCGGGACCGAGATAGTTAACCGGGGCACAACAATGCCGATTCGGGGGATCCTGATAGGTAACGAAGACCTCGCCATTACGATGTGCAAAAAACTGCACGATCGCGGCTTCGCCACGACAGTGGCGATGTATCCAACCGTTGAGGAAGGACACGCCATTCTGCGTTGCGCATTGTCTGCGCTTCATGAGAGCGGGCAAATCGACGACTTCCATAAAAACTTCAGCGAATCACTGGCTGAAGCCACAAAATAAATAGCTACTGCCGGCCTGCTTCGTCAGGCCGCTTACGGACACTAGCTCATATGAAAGGAACAAATTTCCCGCTACGGGGAACGTCTCTTATGGTGGCGACCATTATCGGTGGAGGCATGTTCGCGTTGCCGGTTGCTTTCGTCCACGTGTGGTTTATAAAGGGCCTTCTGGTCCTGTCGGTAACAGGCATATTGATGCTGATCACAGGGTTGATCCTCGTCGACATTACGATGCGCTTTCCTCCTGGAGCCAGTTTTAATACCTTCACCCACGCCCTGCTCGGACCCGCTGCCAGCGTTATCATCGGCGTGGCTTTCTGTTTCGTACTCTATTTACTGACCTACGCGTACATATCAGGCGCAGCATCGATATTGTGTGATCTCCTCCCTCCCGATATTGCAGGCCGCAGCTGGCTGCCGATCATTTTGTTGTCGCTAACGACCTCGCTGATTCTGTGGGCAGGCGGCAAATTGCCCGGTTTTCTCCTCTCCGGCCTTATCGCTGCCAAATTCACCCTTTTTCTCCTGCTGTTCGCCGGTGCCGCAGGAGGCGTAAAAGCACTCAGATTACTCGACCTCGCCGGCAGCACGCCGCTACAGTATTACCTGCCGATCGTACCGGTCTGCGTTATCGCTTTTGGATTTCATGGCAGCGTTCCCTCCCTGACAAGAATGTACCGGGGGGATAATCATCGCGCGATTCTCCGCTCTCTCTATTACGGTTTCGCCGTTTCGTTAACTGTCTATGCTTTCTGGCTGACGCTCACGATGGGCGCGCTCACGCCTCAGGCTATCCGGCATGTCAGCGATGAAGGTGGGAATATTGGCGCCTTTATTACGGCCCTCAATATCCACCGGACTACCTCTGCTACCAGTCTGATACTGGTCGCCTTTGGGTGTATTGCCGTTTTAGCTTCACTGATGTCGGCCTCAATCGGCTTAAGCGATTATCTTGAGGATACACTGAACAAAATTAACTGTCAGTATTCACGCCCACTGGCAATATTTCTGACTTATTTATCTCCTGCAATGGCCTGTATTATTGCTCCGCAAGGTTTTTTATCTTCCTTGTCCTTTGCAGGTATATCACTGGTGTTGTGGAGTATTATACTACCCCCTTATTTGCTCATCAAAGCCAGGCGTTCAAGGCTACCTCCGGTATATAGCTTTCCGGGAAATAATTTCCTCCTGAAAATAATCATTGTTACCGGACTCATACTCTGGTTACTGATGAGTTACGCATGTCTTTAATAAAGACCTGTCTCATTCACAACTGACTTTGCAAGGAAACTATTATGTCTTTTATTACACTACGTACCGGGGTGGCTGTCGCGCTGTCATCTTTGATGATAAGCCTGGCCTACCCGGCTGTCAGTGCCGCACCATCCGTGAATCAGGATATTCTCGTTCAAAAGGAAAGTGAATATCCTGCATGGTGGAAAGAAGCTGTTTTTTATCAGATCTATCCTCGCTCATTTAAAGACACCAATGATGATGGCATTGGCGATATTCGCGGTATCATTGAAAAGCTGGACTATCTGAAATCGCTCGGTATTGACGCTATCTGGATAAATCCCCATTATGACTCTCCGAACACAGATAACGGCTATGACATCAGTAATTATCGTCAGATAATGAAAGAGTATGGCACAATGGAGGATTTTGATAACCTTGTTGCCGAAATGAAAAAACGAAATATGCGCTTAATGATCGACGTGGTCATTAACCATACCAGTGATCAACACCCGTGGTTTATTCAGAGTAAAAGCGATAAAAACAACCCTTATCGTGACTATTATTTCTGGCGTGACGGAAAAGATAATCAGCCACCTAATAATTACCCCTCATTTTTCGGCGGCTCGGCATGGCAAAAAGATGCAAAGTCAGGACAGTACTATTTACACTATTTTGCCAGACAGCAACCTGATCTCAACTGGGATAACCCGAAAGTACGTGAGGATCTTTACGCAATGCTCCGCTTCTGGCTGGATAAAGGCGTTTCAGGCATGCGATTTGATACGGTGGCAACTTATTCCAAAATCCCGGGATTTCCCAATCTGACACCTGAACAACAGAAAAATTTTGCTGAACAATACACCATGGGGCCTAATATTCATCGATACATTCAGGAAATGAACCGGAAAGTTCTGTCCCGGTATGATGTGGCCACCGCGGGTGAAATTTTTGGCGTCCCGCTGGATCGTTCGTCGCAGTTTTTTGATCGCCGCCGACATGAGCTGAATATGGCGTTTATGTTTGACCTCATTCGTCTCGATCGCGACAGCAATGAACGCTGGCGTCACAAGTCGTGGTCGCTCTCTCAGTTCCGCCAGATCATCAGCAAAATGGATGTCACGGTCGGAAAGTATGGCTGGAACACGTTCTTCTTAGATAACCATGACAACCCCCGTGCGGTATCTCACTTCGGGGATGACAGGCCGCAATGGCGGGAGGCGTCGGCTAAGGCACTGGCGACGATTACCCTCACTCAGCGGGCGACGCCGTTTATTTATCAGGGTTCAGAGCTGGGAATGACTAATTATCCCTTCAGGCAACTCAACGAATTTGACGACATCGAGGTCAAAGGTTTCTGGCAGGATTATGTCCAGAGTGGAAAAGTCACGGCCACAGAGTTTCTCGATAATGTGCGCCTGACGAGCCGCGATAACAGCAGAACACCTTTCCAGTGGAATGACACCCTGAATGCTGGTTTTACTCGCGTAAAGCCGTGGTTTCACATCAACCCAAACTATGTGGAGATCAACGCCGAACGCGAAGAAACCCGCGAAGATTCAGTGCTGAATTACTATAAAAAAATGATTCAGCTACGCCACCATATCCCTGCTCTGGTATATGGCGCCTATCAGGATCTTAATCCACAGGACAATACCGTTTATGCCTATACCCGAACGCTGGGTAACGAGCGTTATCTGGTCGTGGTGAACTTTAAGGAGTACCCGGTCCGCTATACTCTCCCGGCTAATGATGCCATCGAGGAAGTGGTCATTGATACTCAGCAGCAGGCGGCTGCGCCGCACAGCACATCCCTGTCATTGAGCCCCTGGCAGGCAGGTGTGTATAAGCTGCGGTAATCACCTGGGGGATTGATGACAAGTTCCCCAGACAATAGAGTTTTCCAGGTCTTTAGCACTGCTGTGCTCAGCGATAGTTGTGCTCTCCTGTGACTTCGTAAGTGCCTGTCTCATGGCAGGCATTGTCAGGTCAGAAGCCTTCTCAGGCAGCCCCGAGCAACAGCGCCCAGTTAGCATCCCCCTGAAAGATGGGGGGTATGTATAAATTAGCGTTAAAGAACATGAACCAGCCACCGTCATCTCATCAACCAACAGGCGAGATGAGCTCCGATTCCTGATTCTTCACATTGCCGTTGATGCGCCTGAAGCCTCGCCCTTTAGGGCCGGGAAATAAGCGCAGCATCTGGCGATCTCTTTTGCCACTTTACTGATCACATCCGGCCTCATCCATTTCCGGGCGGCTTCAGCCATCAGGAGAAATGGTAGTGGTCGTGTATATGAGCCAGGCCAAAAAAAGGTGTGATATCGATCACCTGGAAAGTTGAAACGGTTCAACGCTGGCGCAGCAACACTACGCGTTGCTGCTATGCTTACCGTACTATGCGAAGTGTAAATATTCATTACCTAGTGTAATTGATTTTACGGTCAGGCATCTGTTTTTACTGATAAAATTCTCTAAAGGCGCCCTGATTACCAGGCATTAGGCGTACTACTGGCGCCTATTATGATATCGACTTTCAAAAGGATGCTGCGGGTTCAGTGTTGCAACCTGGCAACATGTTTTGAGGTAATGACATCTTTTAGTGGTTTGCCTTCAGGCCACGTGAACAGATTGAGTAATTACAGGCCCTCATGATGACTGAACAGACGCTCGCTAGACTGCTCAACATTGATCAAACGGTAAATCCTCCCCGTATCGCTGCCTCCGGTGACTGGGTGCTAGCGCATTATGCTTATCTGGAGCCTGCCGTCAGCGCGTTACAGCCTCAACTCCTTTCGAACGCCATTTTCGATCTGAGCCAGTTAGGGACACTTGATACCGCGGGCGCCACGCTGCTGGTTAAGCTTATTGGTGAAAAAAATGTGCTTGAGCTCGAACGTATTGCACCAACGCTTCCCTTAGAGCGTCGTGTCCTGCTGCAAACAGTCAGATCGGCACTACAGAATTACGTCACCCCTCCTGCGCAGCATCAGCCGGGGATCGTGACCGAGCTATTGGCGAACATCGGTAAGTCGGTAGAAAGCTTCTGGCAGAATCTTGTTGCCCTCATCGGGTTTATCGGGCTGACGATGGAGGTACTTTTTGCCACCCTGTTGCGTCCTGCTCACTGGCGGGTGACTTCTCTGGTCGCTAATCTGCAGCAAATTGGCCTGAATGCCGTGCCTATCATTGCGTTGCTGACCTTTATGGTCGGCGCGGTAATTGCATTCCTGGGATCAACGGTACTGTCCACTTTCGGCGCCAGTATATTTACCGTTCAACTGGTGGCGTTTTCATTCCTGCGCGAATTTGCCGTGCTGCTGGCGGCAATACTGATGGCCGGGCGAACTGCCAGTGCCTTCACTGCACAGATTGGCCTGATGAAGGCTAATGAAGAAATTGATGCTATCCAGACAATGGGGCTAAATCCGGTTGAACTGCTGGTGCTTCCACGCGTGCTGGCGCTGCTTGTGGCGCTGCCAATGATGACCTTCATCGGTATGATCTGCGGGATTTTGGGTGGTATTGTTGTATGTGCTTTAACACTGGATATATCCCCAACAATGTTTTTAACCATAATGCAGAACAACGTCGGCTTTGAGCATTTTTGGGTGGGAATGATTAAAGCTCCGGTGTTTGCTTTCCTGATTGCCATCATCGGTTGTCTCGAAGGATTTAAGGTCAGCGGAAGTGCTGAATCGGTGGGAGAACATACCACCGCAAGCGTTGTACATTCAATATTCGTAGTGATCCTGCTGGATGCGGTTGCGGCACTGTTTTTCATGGAGATGGGATGGTAAAAGACATGAGTCAGGACGCCATAATTCGCATTCGTAAACTGCGTAACTGCTTCGGTCCGCAGTGTGTACACGTCGATCTCGACCTCGATGTGTGTCGTGGCGAAATACTGGGTGTAGTGGGCGGGTCGGGTACCGGAAAGTCAGTGCTCCTGCGTAGCATCGTCGGTCTTCGTCACCCGACGGACGGACGAATTGAGGTATTTGGTGAAAATATCACCGAACTCAGTGGCGTGCGCCGCTCCGTGCTAGAAAGGCGTTTTGGCGTCCTGTTTCAGCGAGGGGCATTGTTCAGCTCGCTGACAGTCACGGAGAACGTGGCTCTGCCGCTAATTGAGTTTGCTGGGCTTCCTCGCCGCGACGCCGAGCAGCTGGCGCAGGTTAAACTCGCACTGGCTGGTTTGCCCGGCAGCGCCGGAGATAAATATCCCTCGTCACTTTCAGGTGGCATGGTGAAACGCGCTGCACTGGCCAGAGCGCTGGCTTTGGATCCGGAAATCCTGTTCCTTGATGAGCCAACCGCTGGTCTCGACCCTATAGGTGCCGCCGCGTTTGATAACCTCATTGCCACGCTGCGCAATGCGCTTGGGTTAACTGTATTCTTAGTTACACACGATCTGGATACCCTTTATACAATTTGCGACAGGGTAGCAGTGCTTTCGCAAAAAAAAGTTTTAGTCGTGGATTCACTGGACGTGGTGGCCGCAACGCCAGATCCCTGGATTCAGGAATATTTCCACGGCCCACGCGGGCGAGCAGCACAGCAGACCCAGGCGACGTTACAAGAGGGGCAATAAAAAAATGGAAACTCGCGCTCACCATGTTCTCATTGGATTGTTCACTCTCATCATTTTCACTGCAGTGCTATTGTTTAGCCTGTGGCTGAGCAAAGCTGACAGAGATCGCCAGTTCCACACGTACGACATCGTATTTAGCGAGGCGGTGAGCGGCCTTTCCCAGGGAAGTACGGTTAATTTCAGCGGGATCCGGGTTGGTGAGGTGATTCAGCTTCGCCTGGACAGGGAGAACCCCGGTAAAGTTTGGGCCCGGATCAGAGTTGAGGCCTCTACGCCTGTTCGCCAGGATACCCAGGCACGGCTGGCTATGGCAGGTATTACCGGGACATCAATTATTCAGCTTAGCGGTGGAAGTGAAACCAGCCCGGTGCTGGAGGGAGTAAATGATAGGATCCCTGTGATCATTGCAACCCCTTCTCCGCTGAACCAGTTGCTTACTAATGGCGAAGATGTAATGACCAACGTTAATGAGGTCCTGTTACGCTTAAATCAGATACTCACTACGGAAAATCAGCAGCGAATAGTCAACACGTTAGACAACCTGGAAAAAATTACTGGTACAGTGGCCGATCAGCGTGAAGATATCAGTACCATCCTGCAGCAACTGGCGGTAGTGACGAAACAAAGTAACGAGACGCTGGCGCAAACCAACCGTCTGATTCGCAATGCAAACTTGCTGCTGGACGGTAAGGGGAAAGATTTGGTTAATAATGCGGCCAATACGCTGGCACTGTTGCAAAAGACGACCAGTCTGTTGAATCAGATTGTCATCGATAATCAGCATTCACTTAACAACGGCATTCAGGGATTTAACGAACTGGGGCCAGCCTTAGCTGAGTTACGCAAAACCCTGGCCACTTTACGCGGAGCGATCAACAGCCTGGAAGCAAACCCAGCGGCCCTTTTAAGGGGGCCGGAACGTATGAAGGAGTTTACACCATAATGGCCGTTTTTACTCTTGGGTTTTCCTGTTTACCTCGCAAGAAGCTAAGGCTGCTGATTGTGCTGGTATGTCTGCCGCTGGCCGCATGCACGGTATTGCCGCAAAGACCTGTTTCACAGGTTTGGTTATTGCCCGCCCAGCCGGGAGTGCCTGCCAGCGGTCCAACCATAAACCGATCGCTGCGTGTTATGCAGCCCAGTACCAGCCAGTTTATCAACAGTTCACGTATTGCGGTTCAGCCTCAGGGTGCAGAGATAACAGTCTACAGCGGGTCGCGCTGGAGTGATTCGGTGCCTGTATTGTTTCGTAATCGTTTGACACAGGAATTGCGCACGGATGGCCGTTTCATTTCTGTCAGTAGTGATGAAGATAATTTGCAGGCCGATTTTGAACTCGGGGGGGATTTATCCTCATTCCAGGGGGTCTATCGCGGTAAAAAAGGCGAAGTGCTGATTCAGTTTGACGCGCGTCTGGTGCAAACATCCGACCGTCGCGTGATAGCCAGCCAGCGTTTCGTGATTCATCAGCCCATAAGCGGTAGTTCCATGAACGAGGTCGTCGAGGCCTTTGGCCTGGCCAGCGACAGGCTTGCCGCAGATATACTTCGCTGGCTGGGAAACTCCAGCGCGATGAGGTCACCTTGAACATAAACCGCATTAAGCGCACCAGGTTTGTAGCAGCTAAATTGAGATGTCCGTCTCTGACCAAATAGACATGTCCGCGCTACAGGCTCACCACTGCGATCACTGCATTCAAAGGATGAGACTCATGAAGACATACGGAACGGAGTTTTTCTCAATGAACGATGTGAGCCAACTCAGGATCCTTCAGGATGTTATCGACCGGCCCTCACTACGCACCTCGCGGCCAGCCTGGCAACCGGCAATTGATGCCGGGTCTCGCTGAACGTGCACTGCGTATTATCCGCGAACGCTACGCTGTTTTGGTCCAACTTTAGGCTGTGAGAAGCTCGCTGAGGTTCATGGGCTGTGTCTGGCCAAAGCCACTACTCGTCTTGCAGCCCGTCGGCTGGAGCTCTCTGACAGACACTGTCCCCCTTCGCTTGAGCGCTATAGCGACATGGGCCGCTTTGACTTCGGCAGGTTGGATGGTAATAGCATAGAGGGAAGAGCGTATTCTCTACGCCTCAGTAAGAGGGAGTATGGCTTTTTCAGTCTTTTTTGCAGCCCACAACGACTTTTTACCTACTATAATCAGCACTATAGTAGCTGGTGCGGTCAGATTTGATTGCCAGCTTCTTTTATCGCGAAATGAGGGGTGAGGGTAATCTTCCGGGTGTGTATGCCACTCCCCCAGATATTGCAAAGTACCTTTTGAACGGTAAAAGGCAGCATCAACCGCCTCCTGATGGTGAGGGCCACATCGATCTACAGAAAACCGCGTCCTCTTATCCCCCTTACCGGGTACAGAAAGGTCATGTATCACCAGATGTATACCCCGGCGTTCACCAATAAGAACACCCGCAGCCTCATGACTTTCTGGCGATAGCTGACGAAAGGAAAGAAGCTGACTCATCACTTTGGCTGTGATGACAACAAGTTCATCGTTGTCATCCCGAAATGTCAGTTCACAAGTTGCCATGGCATATTCCACACCGGGGATGAGCTGCTAAAAGTTTTTGCTTTTGGGTCCGGCCTCCCTCGAGCATATGTTCGCTATAGGTCCAGCGAGCGTTCTTTTCAAGTACAGAGAGAGCCGCTTCCTGCATTATCCCTGCAGTAATGATACTAACCGCTGCATCATAGGGCGTAAAAGTGCTGCCACAACTGATATGTCTTTCCGCGGACATACTGATATGATTGAAGCGCAGATCTATTCCCCCCTTATAGAAGGCTTCGTTGGCAAAAAGACACCCATAGCAACAGCTTCCATCATCAATAATGACCTTGGAAGCTCGTCCATTGCCATCGTTAAAACCATGAATTAAGACAGGGCGCTCTGTTAATTTAAGTGTCCGTACTACCGAAGCAAGACGAGCTGACACTGGAGGCCTGCCGGTTGCATCAATGACAATATCATAGCGTTTGAGCTGCTCCGCGTTGATAGCAAACCGCGAAGTAAATGCTTTAATATTATTAGCAAGATGGGTGGATGAGTTTAGCGTGAAAACCAAAGCTTCAGCTTTGTTACGGCCAATGTCTGTTGTCGCGAGGACATGCCGGCCGAAGTTAATGGGTTGAAATTCATCATGATCAAAGAGATGAAATGTTTTATCACCACAGCCTGCGCCAGCACGGAGTAATAACCCTGCAAGATAGCCGCCTATATGGCCTCACGGTCGCAGCAGTCCAGCGCGAACGTTACCCGCAGTTTTTCGCCGTTGTCGCAGCCGAACTCGAAGCCATCTGAACACCAGCGCATATCGCTTTCTGCCACCGCTATCTTGCCCTTATGTTCACGCTTCGGTCGCTCTGGTTTGTCATGCAACAACAACAGGTTATGCTCGCTCATTATCCTGTAAAGCCGTTTGGCGTTCACAGGTGGCTGTCCCTCTGTGCGACGTTGCTTGCGCAGGATGCCCCACACGCGTCGATAACCATAACTCGGCATATCGCTGATGATGTCGAGGATAGCCGACAGTATTTCTTCGTCTGCTTCGTCATTACGCCGGTTACAGCGCTTGTCCTGCCAGTCGGCAGAACGGTTAATCCGCAGTGACAGCTTCGCACGCGACACGCTCATGGTGCGGCTGACCAGGGCTATTCCCCGTCCTTTGGCAACAAGGGCGCGTGCGCTATCCATTTTCGCGACTGGCCGTACTCCACGGCTTCTTTCTGGATCTCAACTTTCATCGTCTTCTTGCCCAGAAGGCGCTGAAGTTCCCGGACCTGCTTCAGAGCAGCAGTTAGCTCAGAAGCAGGAACGACTTCCTCTCCGGCCGCAACGGCGGTGAGGCTGCCTTCCTGATATTGCCTCTTCCACCTAAACAGCAGGCTGGGCTGGATACCATGCAGGCGGGCGACATGGGAGACATTCATGCCCGGCTCCATCGTCTGCTTGATAATGGCGATCTTCTCCTGAGGAGTTTTACGTTTACGGGCTTCTTGCCCTAACAGGATCCCGGTCATCTCAAAATTGGCGTTAGTGTTAGACATATATTCAAGCCTATCTCTTATCTGGAGATACAGCTACCGTCTGGTGTTTCAGGGGGCTACATCACAGGCTGGAAAAATACCTGTCGACAGACACACCTGCAGATATTATCAGTTCCTGCAGGCGTATGGCGCAGCTGATGCGCGAGGAGGTAAGTAATATCGAGCGGCAGATTAAAGCACATATCAAAGCCTGCCCTGCACTGAGGCGTGATTATACACTGCTGACCTCAATTAAATCGGTTGGTCCCCAGCAGGGGATGCATATGCTGGTCGTGCTTCGCAGCCATAACTTTACATCAGCAGAGCAGGCTGCCGCCTTTCTGGGCGTGGTGCCGATCGAGAAACGCTCAGGCACATCGGTCCGGAGCCGACCGCGGATGTCGAAAATCGGCCCCCTCAGTTGAGAGCGAAGCTTTACATGTCCGCCCTGTCCGGAAAAATCTATAATAACCGAATGCGTAATATTTACGATGAGATGTGCCTGCGGGGTAAACCTAAAATGGTGGCGATTGGCGCGCTGATGCGGAAACTGGTGCACTGGTGTTATGGCGTCCTGAAGACCGGAACCGTTTTTAATGACGAAAGCCTGAAACAAGTACTGTCAACCTGACTGTACCAGGCTGGCATTAAACTCAAAGTAACGCTCACTGCAATATGTGAGCGCAGTCTATCAGGGCAATATAATGTCATTATTGAGTGGCCACGCTCCGGTAAGAGAGAAAAGACGTCTGGGAATATCGGGTAAAATCCACCTATGAGTAGGCCTCTTAATAAGGATGGAAAGTGTAAACTGATGTTTTTAAGTTCACAATTTTTCTGTATAGTGTTTAATACAATAGCCACTTAACCACTGTGGTTTTTATTTAAAAGGGATTGCCGCATGAAAAGAATTTATCTTGATCAGAATATATGGTTCGACATACGGTTCGAAAGGTTTGATACTTCATTGGAGAGTGTCCTAAAAAAAATAGACAGAGATAGAGTTGAGATAATTTACTCCCCTGCTCATTGCGAAGAAATATGCAACTCTTATTGCAGCCCCAATATTTCAAATCATATCACTACTGAAGAGAAAGATCTACGCATTAGCATATTATCAAAAGTTACTCGCAATCGAGAGATAGTTCCTTACTCTAATGATTTTAAAATAATGCATTCTTTTTGTGGGAGAGAAGGCCCTTACGTTGTCTTAGAGCATCCTACGGCATGCTTTAAAAGAGTGTACGATAATTATGAATCCAATGAAGTAGCAGAGTCATCTCAGCAACACTCTGTTGATAAGGCTGATGAAGTTGAACAAGATCTTAAAAGCAAATTAGGTCATGCAAATATCATTAACGTTTTAGAAACAGACCCATCTGCTAAAGCTTTGCTTTTGCAAAATTTAACATCGAAACTAATACATCGTGCAGCAATCAACCAGCTCATTAAATCCAATATAAAGATACAGCCTTGCACTGCTCAAGTGAAGAAAATCATCGATGAAAAAGCACACGAAATACGTTATATGCAGAGTGCGTATTTTATTAACAAGGCAGAGAAAATATTAAACAACAGGAATAAAACTAAATTTTCATCTGAAGGTTTTGACATATCTGAAGCAGTTGTTGATGCTGTAATACTTACTATGATTGAATTAGGTTATGCCTCAAGTGAGGTTTCTATGTCCAGCCTGCACGATAACACCCATTCAATATATGGAGTTTATTGCGATTACTTCGTAAGTCGAGACCAAAAATTGTTGAAGAAGTTAATCCCTGCATATGAATACTTAGGGATTAATACAAAAATAATAAATGCTAAATATGAAGATTGGCAGACCTATCTCAGCTAGATTTGTTGTGGTTAGATAGTTGTTAATTAGTCTTTTTTGTTGTTAGCTTGTCCGCTTCTGACACGGGGCGGACAGAAAGCAAGGTCACAATGTCCGCCGTGAGCGAGAAACGGACCTTTTGTTTGAAATAGCTATTCAGACTGGCACAATCCCTCAAAAGCCCTGGCCATTTTTAATGAAGGAGTTCACATGCTAAAGGTCATTGCCGAAGATTTTATCAAAACCGAGTGCGTCGACACCGTTCTACCTTTATACCGCGAGCTCATCGCGGCAACGAAGCGAGAGCCTCTTTGTATTGCCTATGATTTGTACCGGGATGAAAAGGATCCGGGGCATTTTATTTTCATTGAAGAGTGGCCTGATCATAAGGTACTTGATGCGCACTGCGCCAGCGAGCATTTCACTCGGCTAGTACCTTTGATTGACCAATATGCGCGTAAAGCTGCGCAGTACATCCTAATGGATAGTTTGGTGGATCTTGAGAGATAAAGCCCATTTCTGACACAGGAAGGACAAACTAAAAGAGCTTAAGGTCCGCTGTGAGCGAGGAGCGGGCATTCAAGCTTTTGAATCAAAGTGCTCCTCGATATGTATCCCGAAATTCATATCATGGCTCTTATAGAGAATTTATTAGCACATTTTTAATGTTCTCTCTACTGACTCCTAAATTAACAAGTAAATCTGTTTTTTCTTGATCCTGATTGATGTTACGTAGCGCGTATCGCCAGATTGCACTTTGGGGAGTGTGTTTCAATATTTCTTTGAAATACTTAGCGTCAACATCAGAAAGAGAATGTCCGATTATTACTATCTGAGTGATTGAATTTAATGAATCAAAAAAAACACTCTCTTCATTTATTATTTCTGAGCAGTTTTTAAAGTTCGAATCAAACATTTCATCTAATAGATCATAACCTCCTCTCTCCCGAGTATCCTGGTCAACCCCTGGGGCGGGGTTAACAGTTTTAGTACGCACCCAACCATGACCTAAAATGATTTCACTGCCATCATCAATTGATCCATGTATATGTTTGATATTAGATTCATTTATTGAGTAAAGTCGTTCTAAAGTGCTTGTGTAATTGAAGGTAAGAAAGATTGCTTCATTACCAAGACTTTTAAATTTTTTGTATCGTCCATCTTTGGGAACTTCAATCTTGCTAACCCAGTTACAAAACTGTTCCAGTAATTCGGTTGTCAGGCTTTTTGTTATTCTTTCGATTTCAAATTCATAATTATGGTGATCTCTGGCTTTAAAACCATCTGCTCCGTAAGAAGTTAAATATACCTCACACTCTTCAATTATGTTGTAGAAATCTATATCACCTAAAGATGATTCTAGTTCATTCCATTCGTCTCCGGCAGGAGCAAATACATCTACAGCATTGTATACGTCACGGTCTTCTCTCATTACATATTTCTTGAAATCGTTATAACCTGTTTTCATACCATGATATAAATCGAAACCATTCCCTATTATGTATAATGTCAAAATTTTCCCCTTTAAGATTTTGGTTGTTGTTCTCAGTATGCTTAACTTAGTGTTTATATGAATTGCAAGCATTGATAATACCTTACTTTATATCAATAGAGCCCACCATGTAAAACGTATGATGTTATCAACATGAGAATTATTCATACCTTATCCCTAAATCAACTTGAACTGAAAAAATCGCGGTGTATTAATCAACGGGGAGCAGGTCATTTGTTCCACGGTGATGTGTTCATACTCAAATAGCCTGCAATGTGGGAGATTTGAGTATGGTTGTCACTTATAAGCGATAAGCCGCCATTAACTCCATGTTCAGCGGCTAGCAGATTGTAATGAAATGCTAAAGCTTTTCGCCGTTAAATTTAAAAACTTCGCTTCTTTTGATATCTCGCGACAATGATTCTAGCCCCGGATATATAAATGACTCCGTTATACCTAGAGCTTGCAAATCTTTAAGCATTTGGGGGAACACTTCATATGGTATAAATATTTTATGTATAATTTTACGAAGCTCATCGTAATAGTCTAATGCCCATATATTTGAACCATGTAATGTGAAGTGGCCCGATTGTGATCTTATTCTCGTATCAATATGACTTGATTGAACTGCAATTGGAAGAAAATTACAACTACCTTCTTTATTCATTGGGTCGAAGTAATGACTCCATTTATCAGCTTCTTCACAAATATAAATTTTTGATCGGTTTGAGACTGTTAAATAATTCAATTTTGATGGGCTTATGGCAAAAACAGCAGCTCCTTCCGAGCAAAACTCATCGCTTTCCATAAAATTTTGCGAGGGCGATTCGTTGTAATGCCTCTCTTCGTCAGAGGTAGGATTTGATTCGATAGCAAAAAATAACGCAACTAAGGCGTTTGTCGTCCAGTCTAACAGCCTGGTTGGTACACCATAGTGCTGCATCAAGAACATCCACTCAAAATTATTTGAGGGCTCTCGATTCAAAAAAGGAACCGCTCGAGACTTAAATTCATAAAACATATTTTCGGGACTAAGACCTGTTACATGACCGCCCTCTGAAAGTATCACCTGACCATTTTCGACCCTATTACCTCTGGCATCAGTTAAGGGAACGGTATCACGTAATACCGAGGGTACTAATCTATATGAAGCGCAAGCATGTCCTCTAAACCATATGTCATCGACTTCATTTACTATTTCTGTAACTGTTGAAACATAATCTGCTAGCGAGTTTACGGCATACTTAAACATGATCATCTCCTCAATAGTATGACTATTCTAATACAAACTAAGTGGTGCAAGAAACGTGCGATGATTGAATGACTGACTAAATTATTTACGAACGGTAGCACGCCTACGGCGTGAGCTCGTCTGCTGCGCAGCCGAAGTCCTTTCCACCTTCATCGACGCATTTTATACTGTGCATCATGTACATACCGCGACCTGCAAAGGTTCTGTTCCAGCACGACGAGGGCTGGGAACGCTTCCTCGAGAAGAATGGCCATCAGCTCACCGACTGGACCAAACTCTCCGTCGAGCGCATGCTGGCCTGCGGAACCTGCGCCATGGGGGTACGACGCTATTGCTGTAGTTCGCCTGACTGTACTCACTCACGCTTTCTCTGCCAGACTTGCAAATTCAAAGCCTGCAGCAGCTGCGGCCTCAAGGGCACCGAGCAATGGATCGCCGAACAGCAGCACATTCTGCCCGACTGCGACTGGCAGCACATCACCTTCACCATGCCTCACCTGCTGTGGCCTTTCTTCAACAACAACTTGCCGCTGCTCAACGACCTGTTTCGCTGCGCCACCCGTGCCATGCTCAGGCACGCGCGCAAGTTGGGCATCGAGGTCGGCATCTTCTGCGCCCTGCACACTTACGGCCGCCAGCTCAGTAAGCATCCGCACATCCACGTCTCAATTACCCGCGGCGGTCTCGATACCAGGCACGGCATCTGGCACGATCTGTTCTTCAAAAAGCAGCAGGTTGAAGCCATCTGGCGCGGCGCGGTCATCCGTCTGCTGCGTGCCAGCTACGATCGCGTCAATCCCGGTAAGCTGCCCAATCTCGGCCATATTCGCGATGAGAAACAGTGGAAGCGCTACCTGCAGACGCAATATCAGCGCCACTGGAAGGTCCACTTCGCCAAAAAGACTCGCGGTGCCTGGCGCAGCATCAAATACCTCGGCCGCTACCTGAAACGCCCGCCGGTGGCGGCGTCGCAGCTTCGCCATTACCGTAGCGGCTCGGTCGTTCATCAGTACTATGACCACAACACGCAGCAGCACAAACGCCAGAAACTAACTCAGGAAGAGATGCTGTGGCGCTACGTCAGCCATATCCCGGCCAGGCATTTTAAAATGGTGCGCTACTACGGCTTCCAGGCCAACCGAAAACGTGGCAAGTTGCTGCCGAAAGTCTATGAAGCCCTGGAAATGACGCCACGCGAGAAACCGCAGAAGCCGGGGTTTGCGGTGCTGATGAAAGCGTTCCTGGGTACCGACCCGTATCAGTGCATCCTGTGCAAGGGCCGACTGTGTTTTGCCGGCGCCATGGCGGGCGAGCACGCCACAAAAATGCTCTCAGACAGGCTGCAGCGCATGGCTAAAAAACGATGGCTTCAGACCCCTTTTCTGGATAAATGCGCCTGAAAAATGGGGTTTAGCTTAAAAACAGAGCAAAACTGGCATTTTTCCGCATTACTCTGCGACAGCCCGCACTATATGGGGTTCTTCCTTGCCACAGTTCATGGTTAGGAAACCCAATAAGAGCCGATTGAGTTTCCTAACCATCGAGTGGGATTTTTGAAACTGATGCTGACAGAGCTGTAATCCGGACAGCGCAGCTGAATACCAGTCAAATAGGCACTGAATATAATACGGGAGCGCTATCCCGATTATGGACCGACATTTTAACATTGGCTAGAAAATCGTATTATATTGATATATTTTCTAATATGAGAGAGGTAAATTCTTTCATATCATCATCAATACTAGCTTTCATCCATCTCTCTGGGGATGAGGGCCAGCTAAGATTAATTCCCAAGTTATACAAAAATAATTCTATAAATAAGCGTAAGGTGCGGCCATTACCTTCGCGAAAAGGGTGAAGAAAATTTAAGTCAGTGATTATTTCCCCTAACACGTTAATGTATTCTTCCTTTTCATTTTTAGTGATGTTATCTATCCCCTTTGATAGGATTTTTTCATCTAACTTATTGATCCTATTGAATATTTTTTCACCCTCCCTTTCTATGTATGGGTTACTACAAAATCTAGCTTCACCTTTACTAATGTCAATATCCCTGATTTCACCAGCCCAACTGAAAGCACATAAGAACATTTTTCTATGTATTTTGCATAATGTGTTTAAACCATATGGGCGAAATATCTTTATTTCATCAATGACTAACATCTGCTCTGATATTATTCTTCTATCCAATAATTCATCATCTTTAATATTAAAATGATTTATCAGTACACCATGGTATTCTTTATAACAGTACTTGTCAGTTCCATTATATTTCATGGCATACCTCTCCAGATTTGAAATAATCAATTCCTTCGTATTTAGAACTGATGTACAGATTATATTTTCTTCTGGTTGCCGTGACTAGCCATAAGTATTTTTTAATGAGCGATATGTCTTTTATTCTAAGTAAGTTTGCAGTGCGGAATATGTCATTGCATTTAGCATAGATACGCAATTCTAATATCTTTGCCCACAAATGATCCCAACCTCTAGCTTTAATGGGGATAATCTCGTTTATACTTGCTTTTACTTTATTAAATGGTCCTTTCTTTTTCAATTGCTCTAACGTTTCAATCTCGCTAAGTATAATCATTTACACCCTCCTGAATTATAATGCATCTTATTGACAATTATACCATCTATCCTCTTTTTTATGTAAATAGATTTTTACATTAAATCCATTTACTTATGCTTCATTTATCTTCTGGATTCTCAATAATTTCAATTGCCTACCTTGCTTCGGTTTCCTCTGCACAAGTTGTAAAGTCTCGAAGATTGTTAGACTCTGAAGTCTAACAGCAGTGAGAGCCTCGTGAATGCCGCTTCAGCGGCATAAAGGCGCCAGCTGAAGTTGAATGGAATACCACAGGCAAATGGCGCCGTCGCCCGGCGTAGCCGGCTGCTGTTTTGACAGGTTCTGCCTCACCGACCCCCTTCACTTGTATCTAACAGTTTGTGGTGATTAGCTACCACCACTGAAGCAGAGTGAGCCGCCCCCTTCCCTTAAGGTCAGAAAAGTCGGCACCGCTGAACCTTGATTTGCAGCACATGGCCCTCCGCTTCACCTTTCACGCCAGCACATCAGGTTGAACGGTTACCGGGAACTCGACTCCGTATGTACAAGGCGAACAGGCGTGACGGTTTATGTGAGAGGAGTTTGACCATGTTTCCAGTCGGCATTGACGTAAGTAAAAACACCCTGGATCTTTGCATGCTTTATGACGGTATCAAAGGACGCATAAAAACCCGTAACATCCAGAATAACAGACATTCAGTTGAAAATATTCTTCGCTGGCTCAGGCTCCAGCACTGCGGTCCGGAAGATGTTCATGTTGTAATGGAAGCTACCGGTGTTTATCACGAACGGCTGGCCACTGAGTTACATGATGCCGGTTTCCGGGTTTCTCTGGCCAACCCTCACCGTAGTCGGGAGTTTGCGCGTGGCATGGGAATCATGACAAAAACGGTTAATGTGGATGCGTATATGCTGGCCTGTTACGCATTCCTTAAGAAGCCACACTGCTGGGAGCCGCCGGCACCCGAAATCAGATATCTCGGTGCACTCCTGCGACGGCGGGATGTTCTGCTGGGTGATGCCCTGCGTGAGGAGAACAGGCTGGAAAAATACCTGTCGACAGACACACCTGCAGATATTATCAGTTCCTGCAGGCGTATGGCGCAGCTTCTGCGCGAGGAGGTAAGTAATATCGAGCGGCAGATAAAAGCACATATCAAAGCCAGCCCTGCACTGAGGCGTGATTATACACTGCTGACCTCAATTAAATCGGTTGGTCCCCAACTGGGGATGCATATGCTGGTCGTGCTTCGCAGCCATAACTTTGTATCGGCTGAGCAGGCTGCCGCCTTTCTGGGCGTGGTGCCGATCGAGAAACGCTCAGGCACATCGGTCCGGAGCCGGCTGCGGATGTCGAAAATCGGCCCCCCTCAGTTGAGAGCGAAGCTTTACATGTCCGCCCTGTGCGGAAAAATCTACAATAAGCGAATGCGTAATATTTACGATGAGATGTGCCTGCGGGGTAAACCTAAAATGGTGGCCATTGGCGCGCTAATGCGGAAACTGGTGCACTGGTGTTATGGCGTCCTGAAGACCGGAACCGTTTTTAATGACGAAGACCTGAAACCGGTACTGTCAACCTGATTATACCAGGCTGGCATTAAACACAAGGTAACGCTCACTGCAATAAGTGAGCGCAGTCCGTTATGAGCGAGAAGCAGAAGTTCACAATTGGTGATGGCATTACGAACGTTGCGATGTATTGATCAACGGCACGCTAGTCACCTGTAACATACCGATAGATATGTTGTATCATTGTTTCCATAGGAAAAATCTGCTTTGAAGCAGTTGCTGGGCGTGATTATTTGCATTGAAAGGTGATGGCAATGTGCGAAAGGACGTTTGAAAAAGAACTTTATTGTGTGTGGGTTATACGCAATAGCCTATACTGGATGACTCCACTTACTCGATGGAAACTCCTTGAGGAGTTGTCCTCTTGGACGATCTCTTTTGAAAACGATAGTCCCGAATGCCTCTATGAATTCGAGAGACTGCTGAATGATTACGCTTTGCGAGAAAAGCTACAGCATAAAACAGGGGCGTTGAGAGATTCTATTGTCCATAAAGTGCTTCGTAGCGTAGATGAAAGGCTTTCGTAATGGAATTGATGCCATTCAATTTTGACAGATTGCCTAATGGACGGGTTTTTATAAGCAACCTCGCAGGCTTTCATCACTTCATTAATGAGCAAGAGCTGCTTGATCTTTCTGATGAGCAAATCAGTGCGGAGCAATCAAACGCACTAGAAAGCAAGCTGTTCATAACCAACGAAAGCTCATCAGCTATTGCTCCCTATGCTTTAAGTTCTGCTTTTGCAAAAAGATTGATGAATGAACTGGCGATCAGGCCAATTTTCATGATTGTGCCCACATTGCGTTACGACCATACCTGCAAGTATTGTCAGGTCAGTAGAGCTTCAGTGAACGCCTCTGGTTATGATCTAGATCCCGATCTTCATCCCTCATATCATTTCGACTATCAAAAAACTATCGATACCACCTTACAAGATAGAGATACAGGGTGGAGAGCCACTCTTGCGGTTCGATTTAATTCAGTCTATCTATGAGCAATGTACTGAAACGCTGGGAAGCTCCGATTTTGAGATGGTGATAGCATCAAGCCTGTCTGTCTTGAATGAGGATATGCTTGAATGGTCGAGAGGCAGGAACATAACGTTCTCTGTTTCGCTTGATGGTGAGGAGGTTGTTCACAACAGTAATCGAATTCTTGGTCATGGGCTTGCTTACAGTAGAACAGTATCAGGAGTAGAGGCTATCAAACGGTCTTTAGGCGCTGGTCGCGTTGCAACGGTTACTACAGTTACTAAAGATCTTATCAGGCATCCTGAATCGATTGTCCAGGCTCACTTGTCTCTTGGCCTCAAGGACATGTTTATCCGACCTGTTAGTCCCTATGGGTTTGCACAAAAAGCATCGTTCACCTTTTCTATGGACGAATACTTAAGTTTCTATGCCTCGTTGATAGATGAAATCCTTAAGATCAACAATGAAGGGATAAGGATTGTTGAACATTCGGCCTCCATTCATCTGAAAAGGATCTTCAATCCCGGTTTTAGTGGTTATGCGGATTTGAAGTCGCCATGTGGGGTCGTGCTTAACAGTATTCTTTTCAATTATGACGGTCGAGTATATGGTAGTGATGAGAGCCGTATGTTGCAGAAGGTGAATCCTGAAACGGAGTTCAGTGCGGGTGAGGTTAAGACGCTATCATTTTCCAAGAGTCCTTACTATAACGCAGTATTGAGTTCTGGATTGGCCCCTATGTTTCCATACACTTTTTATCACTTAACCCATTACTGGTTCGTCGCCGCAGATATTCCCGTGGTGAACGATATCCCAGTGCACTATGCGGATGCCATTCGTTGTAATGTTCGA
>NZ_PJDK01000044.1:0-48884 GCF_002837615.1 Klebsiella sp. X1-16S-Nf21 | reverse complement strand
TGTTCCATGCCATCCGGCACGGTATAGAAAGTCGGATGACGGTAGACTTTGCTTTCCGCCGGGTCGAAGAATTCGCCGCGCTCTTCCGGCTGCGAAGCAACGATTTCGCTGGCCTTCACCACCCAAATTGAGCAGCCTTCGCTGCGGCGGGTATAGGCATCGCGGGCATTCTCCAGCGCCATTTGATCATCGGCGGCGTGCAGACTGCCGACGTGACGATGGGATAACCCCTGTTTGCTGCGAACGAACACTTCATATAACGGCCAGTAAACTTTGCTCATGTTGTCTCTCCTCATGCCGCGCTGCGGGCCTGCTGTTTTTGCGCATGGGCCAGCGCGGCTTCGCGCACCCATTCGCCCTCTTCCCAGGCCTTACGCTTGGTGGCCAGCCGCTCGTGATTGCAAATCCCACGGCCGCTAATCACCTCGTTAAATTCCTGCCAGTCGATTTCGCCGAAGCGGTAGTGGCCGCTGGCTTCATCAAACTGCAAATCCGGGTCCGGGACGGTCATACCGAGGATCTCTACCTGCGGCACGGTGTTATCGACGAAGCGCTGACGTAGCTCGTCGTTGGAGTGCAGTTTGATTTTCCACGCCATGCTGCGGGCGCTGTTCGGCGAGTTGTCATCGTTGGGGCCAAACATCATCAGCGCCGGCCACCAGAAGCGGTTAATGGCGTCCTGCAGCATCTGCCGCTGCGCGTCATTGCCCTGCGCCAGCGCCATGCAGGCTTCAAAACCCTGACGCTGGTGAAAGCTCTCTTCTTTGCAGATTTTGACCATCGCCCGGGCATAGGGGCCATAGGAGGTCCGGCACAGCGCCACCTGGTTGACGATGGCCGCGCCATCGACCAGCCAGCCGATCACGCCGATATCCGCCCAGCTCAGGGTCGGGTAGTTAAAAATGGAGGAATATTTCATCTGCCCGTCGAGCATTTTCTGATACAGGTCTTCCCGCGCGCAGCCCAGCGTTTCCGCGGCGCTATAGAGATAAAGCCCATGCCCGGCCTCATCCTGTACCTTAGCCAGCAGGATCGCTTTGCGGCGCAGCGTCGGCGCGCGGGTGATCCAGTTGCCTTCCGGCAGCATGCCGACGATTTCCGAGTGCGCGTGCTGGCCTATCTGCCGAATCAAGGTCTTACGGTAGGCATCCGGCATCCAGTCCTGCGGTTCGATGGCCGTTTCCTGCGCGATGCGCTGGTCAAAGCGTTGTTCTTCTGTCACGTCATCACCTTTATGATTCCGATATTCACAACAAAAACATTTTTGTGAATCACTTTGTTTATTGAAGGTTACATATTGGTTAAATAAAACCACAAATTTTGTTTGCTCCTTTTGTGATGCTAACCGCAAAACCTTTTGTAAACAGCTGATAAATCAGTATCATAAACGCAACGCCCCACCAGCCGCCGATCACAATGTTAATAAATTATTAAATACAGACTTGATTTTTATGATTCATAAAAGAACTATTTATAGATATCACACGTAACATATTTGGAGATTTGCGATGCAGCAGTTAGCCAGCTACTTATCCGGCGCCTGGCAGACCGGCCGGGGCCGCGCCCGTACTATCCATCACGCCATCACCGGCGCGGCGCTGTGGGAGGTGACCAGTGAAGGCCTGGATATGGCGCAGGCGCGCCGCTTCGCGATTGAGCGCGGCGGTAAAGCTCTGCAAGCCATGACCTTTATTGAACGCAGCGCGATGTTAAAAGCGGTAGCAAAACGGCTGCTGGAGCAGAAAGACGAGTTCTACGCCATCTCCGCGCAAACCGGCGCCACTCGCGCCGACAGCTGGGTGGATATTGAAGGCGGCATCGGGACCCTTTTCACCTATGCCGGGCTCGGTAGTCGCGAATTGCCGGACGATCTCCTGTGGCCGGAGGACGAGCTGATCCCGCTCTCCAAACAAGGGGGTTTTGCCGCGCGTCACGTGCTGACCTCGAAATCAGGCGTCGCCGTCCATATCAACGCCTTCAACTTCCCCTGCTGGGGAATGCTGGAAAAACTGGCGCCGACCTGGCTTGCCGGCATGCCGGCGATCATTAAACCGGCCACCGCTACCGCCCAGCTTACCCAGGCGATGGTGAAAGCGATTGTCGACAGCGGCCTGGTGCCGGAAGGCGCCATCAGCCTGATTTGCGGCGGCGCGGGCGATCTTCTCGACCATCTCGATAGCCAGGACGTGGTGACCTTTACCGGCTCTGCCGCCACCGGCCAGCAGCTACGGTCGCATCCTAACCTGGTGGCCAAATCGATTCCCTTTACCATGGAAGCAGATTCGCTCAACTGCTGCGTTTTAGGCGAAGATGTCACCCCGGAGCAACCGGAATTCGCGCTGTTTATTCGGGAAGTGGTCCGCGAGATGACGGCGAAAGCCGGGCAAAAATGTACCGCTATCCGTCGCATCATCGTGCCGCACGCACAAATCGATGCGGTACGTGAAGCGCTGATCGCCCGGTTGCAAAAAATCACCGTCGGCGACCCGGCGCAGGAAGGCATAAAGATGGGGGCGCTGGTCAACACCGAGCAGCGTCAGGACGTGCAGGATAACGTCAATAAACTGATCGCCGCCGGCTGTGAAGCGCTGCTCGGCGGACAGGCAGATCTTAATGCTGATGGCGCGTTCTTCCCGCCGACCCTGCTGTACTGCCCGCAGCCGGATGAAACGCCAGAGGTTCACGCCATTGAAGCCTTTGGCCCGGTAGCGACGCTGATGCCGTATCGCGACCGCCAGCATGCGCTGACGCTGGCACGCGCCGGCGGTGGCAGTCTGGCTGGTACGCTGGTCACCGCCAGCGGCGAGCTGGCGCGCGAGTTTATCCTTGGCGCCGCGCGCGCCCATGGTCGTATTCAGATCCTTAACGAGGAGTCCTCGGCAGAGTCGACCGGCCACGGCTCGCCGCTGCCGCAGCTGGTACACGGCGGCCCTGGCCGCGCGGGCGGCGGAGAAGAGCTTGGCGGGCTGCGCTCGGTGAAACACTATATGCAGCGTACCGCGGTCCAGGGCAGCCCAACGATGCTGGCGACCATCGGCCAGCAGTGGGTGCGTGGCGCGCAGGTTAGCGAAGACCGCATTCACCCGTTCCGTAAATACTTCGAAGAGATCCAGCCTGGCGATAGCTTATTAACCCCGCGGAGAACCCTCACCGAAGCGGATATCGTTAACTTCGCCTGCCTGAGCGGCGACCATTTCTATGCGCACATGGACAAAATCGCCGCCGCCGAGTCGATTTTCGGCGAGCGGGTGGTCCACGGTTATTTCCTGATCTCCGCTGCGGCCGGACTGTTCGTCGATGCCGGCGTCGGGCCGGTTATCGCCAACTACGGGATGGAAAACCTGCGCTTTATTGAGCCGGTCAAACCGGGAGACACCATTCAGGTTCGCCTGACCTGTAAGCGTAAAACCGTTAAGCGTCAGCGTAGCGCCGATGAGAAAGCCACCGGCGTGGTGGAATGGGCGGTGGAGATTTTCAACCAGCACCAGCAGGCGGTGGCGCTGTATTCCATTCTGACCCTGGTGGCGCGCCAGCAAGGGGATTTTCCGGCGTAATAGCGGAAAATAGACCGCTGGCGCTCTGTTGGCCGATCCTTGAGCCATTGATCCTGCAATCGGTTTGCAACGGTTTCGCCCCGGGAAGTCCTTTATGTTATCTGTGGCTTCAGCGCACATTGCGCTCCCGATTAATCGTCTGCGTTATGTCACTCATGGCGCAGGGAGCGCACAGGGGGCGGCCAGTCGCCGCCGCCCCCTGTACCCCCGGGCTCCGGCCAGCAAAATCGCCACTGCGTGGTGCCTTCGACTTTTCCCTGCAGGCTGCGGGTCGGGCCGAGGCAGCGTCCCTGCAAAACACGGCCCTCAGCCCGCATCCATGCGGGCTGCCCCGGCCTTCCGGGAACGTCTCAGCGATTTTGAGGCCGCCAGCACCGGCAGTTTCAGCGGCCCCAGCGCCAGCGATGATTTGGATCTGTAGGGGCTGTAGGCCCGGTAAGGCGTCAGCCGCCACCCGGCAAAAAAATCGGCGCACGTTCTCAATGCCTCTGCGGAGGCATTTTTTACGTCCGTCTGGCAAAACTGACAAACAAGCTGGCAAAAGCAAACAAACGCCCCGGCGCCGCTGGCTGGTAGCTTAAGGGTGACAAAGCCGACATTCGCAGCGGCAAGAGACAACACAACAATAAGATGAGGTCACTATGGCAAACGGCTTGAAATTTTCTCCTCGTAAAACCGCGCTGGCGCTGGCTGTCGCGGTGGTTTGCGCCTGGCAATCACCGGTCTTCGCTCACGGTAGCGAAGCGCACATGGTGCCGTTGGATAAAACGCTGCAGGCGTTCGGCGCCGATGTGCAGTGGGATGACTACGCGCAAATGTTCACCCTGATAAAAGACGGCGCTTACGTCAAAGTAAAACCCGGCGCCAAAACGGTGATCGTCAACGGTAAACCCCTTGATCTACAGGTGCCGGTAGTAATGAAGGAAGGTAAAGCCTGGGTCTCCGATACCTTTATCAACGATGTATTCCAGTCCGGTCTCGATCAGACCTTCCAGGTGGAAAAGCGCCCTCACCCGTTAAACTCGCTCTCGGCGGCGGAAATCAGTGAAGCGGTGACCATTGTTAAAGCCGCGCCGGAATTCCAGCCCAATACCCGCTTTACCGAAATTTCCCTGCACGAGCCGGATAAAGCGGCGGTGTGGGCCTTTGCCCTGCAGGGTACGCCGGTCGATTCACCGCGCACCGCCGATGTGGTGATGCTGGATGGCAAACACGTGATTGAAGCCGTCGTCGATCTGCAAAACAAAAAAATCCTCTCCTGGACGCCAGTTAAAGGCGCCCACGGGATGGTACTGCTCGATGATTTTGTCAGCGTGCAGAACATCATCAATGCCAGCAGCGAGTTCGCTGAGGTGCTGAAAAAGCACGGTATTACCGATCCCAGTAAAGTGGTCACCACCCCGCTCACCGTCGGCTATTTTGATGGCAAAGATGGCCTGCAGCAGGATGCGCGTCTGCTGAAGGTGGTCAGTTATCTCGATACCGGCGACGGCAACTACTGGGCGCACCCGATTGAAAACCTGGTGGCGGTGGTCGACCTTGAAGCGAAGAAAATTATCAAAATTGAGGAAGGCCCGGTTATCCCGGTACCGATGGAGCCCCGTCCGTATGATGGCCGCGACCGCAACGCCCCGGCGGTGAAACCGCTGGAGATAACCGAACCGGAAGGCAAAAACTACACAATCACCGGGGATACCATTCACTGGCAGAACTGGGATTTCCACCTGCGCCTGAACTCACGCGTCGGGCCAATTCTCTCGACGGTGACCTACAACGATAACGGCAAAAAACGCCAGGTGATGTATGAAGGTTCCCTGGGCGGGATGATCGTCCCCTACGGCGACCCGGACGTCGGCTGGTATTTCAAAGCCTATCTGGACTCCGGCGATTACGGCATGGGCACCCTGACCTCGCCGATTGTCCGCGGCAAGGACGCGCCATCGAATGCGGTACTGCTGGATGAAACCATCGCTGATTACACCGGCAAACCGACCACTATTCCAGGCGCGGTCGCCATATTCGAACGCTATGCCGGGCCAGAATATAAGCACCTGGAGATGGGCAAGCCCAACGTCAGTACCGAGCGCCGGGAGCTGGTGGTGCGCTGGATCAGTACCGTCGGCAACTACGACTATATCTTTGACTGGGTGTTCCACGACAACGGCACCATCGGTATCGACGCCGGCGCCACCGGCATTGAAGCCGTTAAAGGCGTGATGGCGAAGACCATGCATGACCCCAGCGCCAAAGAGGATACCCGCTACGGGACGCTGATCGACCATAATATTGTCGGCACTACCCATCAGCACATCTATAACTTCCGCCTCGACCTCGACGTGGACGGCGAAAACAACACCCTGGTGGCGATGGATCCTGAAGTGAAGCCCAACACCGCCGGTGGCCCGCGCACCAGTACCATGCAGGTGAATCAGTACACCATTGACAGCGAGCAGAAAGCGGCGCAGAAATTCGACCCGGGAACCATTCGCCTGCTGAGCAACACCAGCAAAGAGAACCGCATGGGTAACCCGGTCTCTTATCAGATCATCCCGTATGCCGGCGGTACGCACCCGGCGGCGACCGGCGCGAAGTTCGCCCCGGACGAGTGGATCTACCATCGCCTGAGCTTTATGGATAAACAGCTGTGGGTGACGCGCTACCACCCGACAGAGCGTTATCCGGAAGGGAAATACCCGAACCGTTCCGCCCAGGATACCGGCTTAGGGCAGTACGCAAAGGATGATGAGCCGCTGACTAACCACGATGACGTCGTGTGGATCACCACCGGCACCACTCACGTGGCGCGCGCCGAAGAGTGGCCGATCATGCCGACCGAGTGGGCGCACGCCCTGCTGAAGCCGTGGAACTTCTTTGACGAAACCCCAACCCTTGGCGAGAAGAAAAAGTAATCTTAACCGGCGGTGAAATCGAGCAGGATTTTTCCGCCTCTTCCCGGCTGGTCGGCGGCGGTAATTGCCTCCCGCCAGTCGTTCAACGCTATGCGCTGGGCCGGCGGCTGGGTGGTCGTTGGCAAGCGCAGCCAAATCTCGTCAAACGCCGCCCGCCACGCCGCCACGCTGAGTGTCGGCAGCGCCTCCCGCAGATGAAACTTGCGCACCGTCGCGCTACCGCGCGTCTGGGTCAGCGGCTGCCCGGATAACAGCCCATAGGAGATCAGGATCGACGATGCGGGCAGCACCGACAGCAGCGTATTCGCCAGTTCGCCGCCCACCGCGTCAAACACCAGATCGCCCGCCAGCGGCGCCAGCGGCAGGCGTTTCAGGGTCAGCACGGCGGCCGGCGGCCCGTAGCGATCATAAACAATGGCGTCGTTGAACATCGACAGGCTCCAGACAGCGAAAGGCGGGATCATAGCAGATCCCGCCGCCAGTGGCTCACGCCCGCGGCCAAACCTGGGGGAACAGCGGGGAATCCAGCGGGTCGCCGTCCCGCAGGGTCAGCTCGGGGAACGGTGGCGATGTCACGCCACCGCGATCGGCAAACGCGGCGTCATCCCCCACCCAGCGGGCGGAGAAGACCCGTCGCGCCCGCGCGCCGGGGTTGCCGCGGGCGCCATGGACGGTGCGGAAATGGAAGGCCACCGCATCCCCCGGCTCCAGCGCCCAGCTGACGATATCGTATTCGTCCTCATGGGCGTCGATATCCGGCAGGGTGCTGAACCGGGTGTGCTCGTAAAGCTTAGTGCCATTGAAACGGGTAGGACTGAACTCCTCCTCCCAGCGATGCGACCCGCGAATGCAGCGCAGCGAGGTGGCCTCCGCCACCGGGTCCAGCGGGATCCAGAAGCTGACGTTCTGTCTGCCGGAGACGCAATAGTAGGGCTGGTCATGATGCCAGGGAGTCACCGTGCTGCCTCCGGCCGGTTTGACCAGCGTATGTTCATGGAAAAATTTCGCCGTCTGCGACTGCATCAGCGCCGCCGCGATCTCGGCGGCCGCTGACTGAAAGACAAACTCGCTAAACGCCGGGATCCGCGACCAGTTGCAGTAGTCCTGAAAAAAAGGCGGCGAACCATCTTTGGGGATCACCGTGCGCGCATGACCATACTCGCTGGGGCTGGCCATCAGCGCCGTGACCCCCTCGGCGAGGCGATCGACCCAGGGGGTAAAGACGCCTTTTAATAACACCGCGCCATCCGCCTGCCAGCGGTCGATGGTCGCTTGATCGATGTGGGGAGAGTGTTGATTGTGCATCGCTTGGGTTCCTGTGTTGAGGGATCAGGTGAGCGGTTCCGCCGGTTCGGCACGCATCCACGCGCAAAGCTGTCTCAGCATCGTCATACAGCGCTCGGTCTGCGCGATGCTGATGTACTCATCGGCCTTATGGCCCTGGGCCATGCTGCCCGGTCCGCAGACCAGGGTCGCGACGCCCATCTCATCGAACAGCCCTCCTTCGGTGCCGAACGCCACGGTGGAGAAGCGATCGCTGCCGCACCACTGTGACAGCCAGCGGGCGAAGTCGGACTGCGGATCGCTGAGCAGCGGCGGATAGTGGCTTAACAGCTGGAACTGGATGTCGCTCCCGCTGCCTACCCGGCGCATCTCCGGCAGCAGCTGGCGGCGGGCGTAGGCCGCCAGCGCCTCGGTGACCGCTTCGGGACGCATCCCCGGCAGGTAGCGGATCTCAAAATCAAAGCGGCAGGACTGCGGAACAATATTCAGCGCGGCCCCACCCTGAATGGTGCCCACCTGCAGCGTGCTGAAGGGCGGCGAAAAGCGGCTGTCCTGCTGCCGGGCCAGACGCACGCCCAGCCGATCCAGGTGGTTGATCAGCCTGGCCGCGTAGCGGATGGCGTTCACCCCCTGCGGGGCATAGGCCGAATGGCAGGCCTGCCCCTCGATGCAGCAGCGCATGGCCAGTTTGCCTTTATGACCGAACACCGGCTGCATCTCCGTCGGCTCGCCGATGAGGCACAGCGCCGGTTTCTCCGGCGAGGCCTGCAGAAAATCCACCAGGCTGCGCACGCCGAGACAGCCGACCTCTTCGTCATAGGAGAAGGCCAGATGCAGTGGCATGCGCAGCGGCGCCGCCAGAAAGTCATCCACTGCCGCCAGCACGCAGGCGAGAAACCCCTTCATATCGGCGCTGCCGCGGCCATAGTAGCGGCCATCGCGCTCGGTGAGGCTGAAAGGCGGAACGCTCCAGGCCTGGCCGTCCACCGGGACCACGTCGGTGTGGCCCGAGAGCATCACCCCACCGCCGCCGGACGGCCCCAGCCGGGCGTAGAGATTGGCCTTACCGCCCGACGGGTCATAAAAGCGGCGGGACGCCACGCCGCGGGCAGCGAGAAAATCGGCGATCCAGTCGATCATCGCCAGGTTCGAATGGCGGCTGGTGGTGTCAAAAGCCAGCAGCGCGGCGAGGATGTTATTCATCGCCGGGGACGCCATAGGCGGGCGCATCGCGAGGGTCGAGCGCCCGGGTAATATAGGCGTCCATTTGCGGCTCCCAGGCCAGCCACAGTTGCTCAAGGGCCGCCAGCGGATCCGTCTCCGCCCAGTCAATACGCAGATCGACCACCGGCCACGGGTAATCGTCCACCACCTTCACCGCCGCCGAGTGGACCGGGCCGGCCTCGCCCCCGGCGGCAATCCCCGCGCGCAGCCCGGCCAGCAGCCGGCTGGCCAGTTCACCGCTCGCCGTCTCGAAGGCGGCCACCATCGCGGCGATCACCTCGTGACTGGCCAGCATGTTGCCCGCCGCCACGCAGTTATCTCCCGCCAGGGTGCCACCGATCCCGAGAGTATGTTCCCCGCTGAACGCCGCCACTTCACCGTTGGCATCAATCGCCGCGACCTGGCGATATTCGCGGAAGCGGTCCTCCGCCAGGGCCAGGTTCAGAGCCTGCTCAACGGAGGCCCCCGCCTCAAGCGCACCAAGAATATGCGGCCCCAGCGACGGTAAGGTTATGTTCTGACTGGCGACCGCGCCGACGCCGGGCAATAGCCACGGACAGCGAGATCCCACGGCCATGCTCGACGAACTAATGGCAATGCCCAGCTGACCTGATTCCGGGCAGCGGGCGCTAATAGAGAGAGTCATTCTGCTGCCTCCCCCTGCCAGTCGTCAGGGATCACCGCCGTAACGTCAATCTCCATCAGCCACTGCGGCTGCGCGAGGGCCGACACCACCACCCCGGTGGAGATGGGAAAGACGCCTTTTAACCATTTGCCCACCTCCTGATAGACCGGCTCGCGATAGCGGGGATCGATCAGATAAGTGGTGGTCTTGACGATATGCGTGAGGTCGCTTCCCGCCTCTTTCAGCAACTGCGCGACATTCTTCATCGCCTGCTCCGCCTGCGCCCGCGGGTCGCCGAGGCCAATCAGATTGCCGGCGAAATCGGTGCCAACCTGGCCGCGAACGTAGACGGTATTGCCGGCCCGCACCGCCTGGCACAGATCGTTGTTCAGCGCCTGGTTCGGGTAGGTCTCTTTGGTGTTAAACATGCGAATACGGGTATGAGTTGGCATCAAAGCACTCCTTAAGGAAAACGGTTAACAGGACGGCTGGTAACGCTGGTACTGGCGCTGAATGGCGATCTGGTCGGCAATATATTTGGCATCGTGCCAGACGCCCCAGATAAAGGTGGACCCGCGCCGCGAGAGCCACGGCAGGCCGAGGAAATAGATGCCCGGCTCCGTCGACACGCCGCGGTGATGCTGTGGCCGCTGTGCGTCATCGAAGGCGTTGACCTTCAGCCAGCGATAGTCGGTGGTGTAGCCCGTCGCCCAGATGATGGCGCCGATCCCGGCCTCCACCAGATTGAGACTGAGCAGCGGGTCGGTGACGCAGGCCGGATCGGGCAGAAATTCGCGGGCGGAGGGCTCTTCGGGCAGGTCCATGCCGTTGCGGGCCACCCACGCGTCCGCGGCGTCGAGCAGCGCAAGGTAGGAGGCATCGCCGCGGCGGATATTCTCCGCCAGGTCGTGGTGAAACAGTGCTTTGTCACCGTCAAAGCCGCGGGTCTGCCCCACTAACGTGACCCCCTGATGCGCCAGCTGGCGAAAATCGACGGTATGGCCGCCGCGCGCGCCGCTCACCGCGATAGTGACATGCTCTTTACCCGGCGCATTGGCCGCGGCATCCCACATTCCCAGCACCCCGAGCCACCAGCAAAAATCGCGCTGACGATAGCGACGCGGCGGGCGGTCGTGCGCTCCCACCGACAGCCACACCGCGCGTCCGGCTCGCTGTAGCTCATCGGCAATCTGCACGCCGGAGGAGCCTGCGCCAATCACCAGCACACCGCCCTCCGGCAGCTGCTGCGGGTTAAAATAGTGCGCGGAGTGGAGCTGCTGAATAGCCTGACTCTGTGGGGCGATGGCCGGGATCACTGGCCGCTGAAACGGCCCGGTGGCCGCCACGATCCGCTGCGCTTCAATCACCCCCTGCGAGGTGTCGATACGAAAGCCCGGCCGTCCGACGAGGCGTTCGGCGCTGAAAACCTCCACCCCGGTACGGATCGGCGCATTGAAGCTGCGGGCATAGGCGGCAAAATAGTCTGCCACCTGCTCTTTGCCGACAAAGCTGTCTGCCGGGCAGTCCGGGAACACCATGCCCGGGAACCGATCGTGCCAGGCCGGGCCGTTGGCGACCAGCGAATCCCAGCGTCCGCTGCGCCAGGCCTGGGCAATACCCTGCTTTTCCAGCACCAGGTGGGGGATATCCAGCCGGGTCAGATGCTCGCTCATGGCGACGCCCGCCTGCCCCGCGCCCACCACCAGGGTATCGATCTCGGTAATCTGTTCAGTCATTTCGCTATCCTTCAAGCACAGTTGCCGACGACGTCGCCGGAATTGACGGCTTTCAGGTTATTTAACTGTGACGAATTGGTAAAATATTATAAAACGATCGACTGAATAGAATTTTACGAGGCTGAGTGACGACAAAAAATAATGCCTGCCGGATCGACAGGCGTTATTTCAGGCGTGAGTTGGGGTTAATTCGATGCTGCGACAATAATCCATAAACAGTTGCGTCGGCCGCGTGGGCTCATTATTCGCGAGATGCGCCATAATTAAGGTCGAGGCGGGCATCTCGTCGGCAATATCCCGCTGCACCACTCTTTCGCCATCGTAGGTCATATCGCAGCAGGGCCGGGTGACCAGCACCGAAAAACCCAACCCCTGACCCACCATACAGCGCACCATTTCAATGGAGGGGGAACTGTAAGCCACTTCCGGGTGATAACCCTTTTCCTTAAAGATGGAGATAAAATAATTTTTACTGGGGACCGCATCGAGGAGGATCATCGGCTCGCGGCTCAGCTCCTGCAGCGTCACCTGCGCCTTCTGCGCCAGCGGATGCGCGGCGGGCAGCAGCGCGTAGGGTTTATGCGGGGCATTGAGCCGCTCTTTATTGATCGAATGGCCGAGCTCCAGATCGTAAACCAGCGCCAGGTCGAAGCGGCCGCGGTGCAGGCCATGCATCAGCTCATGCTGTTCGCCGTCGTACAGATGCAGGGTGATTTCCGGATAGCATTTCTTAAACCCGGCCACCAGCTTCGGCATATACAGCGGAGCCACCGATTCGAAGCAACCGATGGAGATCATGCCAGAAACCAGCTCTTTATCCGCTCGCGAATTCTGTTCGAACTCCCAGGACAGGCGCAGCAGCTCTTTCGCTTTATCGTAGATCCGCCGACCGCTGGAGGTGAGCGAAACGCCCTGCGCATGGTGGCGAATAAACAGCTGCTGGTCGAAGGTGCTCTCCAGATTCTTGATGGCAATCGAAATCGACGGCTGCGCAATGTGCAGCTGGCGGGAGGCCTCGGCGATACTCTCCGTCTCCACCACGGTGACGAAATATTTGAGCTGCTTCAGGGTAAATCGGTTCATAGCATCACCATTGATAAAATATGGTCCGGCGCACACGGGGAATAGTTTTCCTCTAAGTCCCAAGCAATCCGCGTGCCACCCCCGGAAAAGAGCGGCGCATTGCCCGACAAGGGGCGACAATATTTATTATTGCTCTACGCCCGCGTGGTTTATTTCCACCATTGCACCATCATGCGCCACGCTGCACGCCAGACTGGCAGCGTCTGCCCCAGTTTCGCGCAAAATAACCTGTCTGCGCAAAATAGCGTTATTGAATTACAGTCATTGTTTTTAAATTGTTTACGCAAAGTATCTTAACAATCACTTTAAATTCCATATCGTTAATATCGCTGTATAGTTTTTTTAAACTTAAAGACCAAAAATTTACTAATTGCCTCTGAAAGCATCCTGCCAGCATAGTGTATTCGCACGATGAATACCGGTGGCGCTCCATTACGGCACAGCCGAGCCACTTTCATTTTTGATAATTATGACGAGTGAAATAGCCCATGACGTTTAACTGGAACTACATGTTAAGCCTGCTCAGCGATGCCGATTTTTGGTGGGCCACCTGGACCGTCATTAAATTAAGTCTGCTGACCTGGGGCTGCAGTATTGTGCTCGGATTTATTCTGGCGCTGGCCAAACAGTCGCCGCGCGGCTGGTTATCCACCCCAGCCCGGCTGTATATCTGGTTATTTCGCAGTATGCCGCTGCTGGTCCTGCTGATTTTTGTCTACAACATGCCGCAGGCGCTGCCCTCCTTCGCCCCGGTGCTGAACGATCCCTTCTGGGCCGGCCTGCTGGCAATGGTCCTCAGCGAAGCGGCTTATATCGCCGAGATCCACCGCGGCGGATTGCTCTCCATCCCTCGCGGGCAGAGCGAAGCCGCGCGGGCCCTGGGGTTGCGCTACGCCGGGATCCAGTGGCGGGTGATCATCCCCCAGGCGCTGCGCGTCGCCCTGCCGGCGCTGGCCAATGAATATATCGCCATCGTGAAGCTCAGTTCGCTGGTGTCGGTGATCTCCCTGACCGAAATATTAATGGTCGGCCAGCAGCTCTACTCGCAGAACTTTCTGGTCATGGAGACGATGACGGCCGTGGCGTTTTATTACATCTTTATCGTCACGGTGTTCGATTTTCTGCTGAAACGGCTGGAGAACTACCTTGACGTGACCCAGCGCAATACCGCTCGTCCGGTAGATGCCGAGATGCAGCGGCTGGCCAGCGCCCGCCGCCCGGTGATGGCGCGCAGCGTCACCCGGAGTCATGAGCCGGCGCTGCAGGCCTCTAAGCTGCATAAGGCCTACAACAACGTCGAAGTGCTGGGGGCGGTGAGCCTGCAGATCCAGCCCGGCGAGGTGGTCTCGGTCATCGGTCCGTCAGGCTCGGGGAAAACCACCCTCATTCGCCTGCTGAACGGTCTTGAGCAGATCGATAACGGCGAAATTCAGATTAACGGCCAACCCTTTATTCACCTCGACCGCCAGGGGCAGCAGAAGCCGCGCTTTATGGAGAATGCCGAACATCGCCTGAACATCGGCATGGTGTTCCAGAGCTTTAACCTGTTCCCGCATCTGACCGTGTTCGGCAATCTGCTGCTGGCCCCGCGCTATCACCATCTGGCAAGTGACGCGGAGCTCCGCCAGCACGCCTGCGAACTGCTGCACAAAGTGGGCATGCTGGAGCACGCCTGGAAGTATCCGCACCAGCTCTCCGGCGGACAGCAGCAGCGGGTGGCGATCGCCCGCGCCCTGATGATGCGTCCGCAGATCATGCTGTTCGATGAGCCCACCTCGGCGCTGGATCCGGAAAAAGTGAATGAAGTGCTGCAGGTTATCGAATCCCTGGCCCACGAAGGCATCACCATGGTCATCGTCACCCACGAGATGAACTTCGCCTTCAAAGTGTCCGACCGGATCGTGTTTATGGAGAAAGGCCGGGTGGTGTGCGATGACACGCCGCAGGCGATGCGTAGCGGGCAACACCCGCGGGTCGAGGCCTTTCTCAAAGATGTTTCTCTGGCTTAACTATCGGAACGTGAAGAGGAAAAACTATGATTGCGCAGTGGCAAATTGATCAGTTTCATCAGCAGGGTTTTCTGGTGGTCGAAGAGGTGCTTTCCAGCGCCGACATCGCCGCCCTGCAGAGCGATTTCGACGGCTGGGTCGAGGAGAGCCGCGGTCACGCGACGGTGTGGGGAGAAACCCTCGACGGGCGGCCACGCTTCGATATCGAGCGCGATCATGCTCCTGACCATCCGTCGCTGCGCCGGGTCGCCTCCCCGACGGAGATCTCCGAGGCCTATCGCCATACTGCGCTGAACTCGCGGATGGCGACCATCGCCGCGCAATTGATCGGCGGCAGCGGCACCCGCTTTCATCACAGCAAAATTAACTCCAAGCTGCCGCACACCGCCACCGAGGTGAAATGGCATCAGGATTTCCTTTTCACCCCACACAGCAATGACGACATCATCACCGCCCTGCTGATGGTCAGCGAGGTGACCCCAGAGAATGGCCCGCTCAACGTGGTGCCTGGCAGTCATCAGGGGCCGCTGTGGTCCCACTGGCAGGAGGGGCGCTTCACGGGGGCGGTGGATGATGAGGTGGTGGCGACGCACTGCCAGCAGCCGCAGGCCTGTTTTGGCCCGGCGGGCTCAGTCTGCTTTATGCATACCCGCCTGCTGCACGCCTCCAGCCCCAACGAGACCGCCCTGCCGCGCACCCTGTTCATCAGCGTCTACGCCGCGGAGGATGCGCTACCCTACGGCGAAAACCCGCTGCCGAGCCGCCATGCCGGCCACCTGGTCGCGGGAGAAGAGAGCGGTCTGGTGCGCAGCACCAATAACCAGCTTCGTCTGCCGCAGAAGCCGCGCGGCGCTTCGTTTTTTGTTCAGCAGGCCGGCGCCGATCGCGCCAGCATGTAATTTGCCCACACTCCGGAGGTTTTATGACACGCATTTTCGCACCACGCCCGCTGACCCTGCTGCTCTGCGCAGCGGCTGCTCTGACATCCTTTAGCGCACTGGCCTTTCAGCAAAGCGGTAAGATCACCGCCGGTTCGGACATGACCTTTTTTCCTTACGAGTACATGGAAAACAATAAGCCAGCCGGTTTTGACATCGAGCTGCTCGATGGTCTGGCGAAGACTATGGGCCGTGAAGCAGTGAATATCGATACCCGCTTCCCCAACCTGATCCCCGGGCTGCAGGGCGGGCGCTTCGATATCACCAACTCGTCGATGTACATTACCGCCGAACGCCTGAAGGTGATCGATATGGTGCCGTACCTGAAAAGCGGGGAAGCGATCCTCGCCCGCAAAGGCGGCGACTACCAGCCTAAGACCCCGGAAGCGTTCTGCGGCCATAAAATCGGCTCGATGGGCGCCACCTCCTGGCTGGCGCAATTGCAGAAGCTCTCCACCGACTACTGCGTGAAGAAGGGGCTGAAGCCGATTGCGCTGAGCGTTTATACCACCGACCCGCAGACCACCCAGGCGCTGTTGTCGCGCGCGGTGGATGCGCAGATCACCGACGCCGCCGTGGCGCGCGGGGTGGTGGAAAAACTGGGTGACCGGGTGGTTATCTCCTCTGACACGCTGATCTATCCGGTGCTGAACGGCTTTGGCGTTAAAAAAGGCAATACTGAGGTGAAAACCGCCCTCGAAGAGGCGCTGAAAAAATACAGCGCGACGCCGGAATATGCCGCCCTGCTGAAGAAATATCACTTCCAGGCGCCGACGGCGGACGATCTGCAGACCCTGATGCCGAAAGCGGAGTAATGCCCATGCGCGATTCCGATGAAGAGCAGATCCGCATCGACCTGGCGGCCACCTTTCGCATCATTGCCCATCTTGGCATGCATGAGGCGGTGGCCAACCATTTCAGCGCCGCGCTCTCCGCCGACGGGAAAACGTTTTTACTCAACCCGAAGTGGAAACACTTTTCGCGCATCCGCGCCAGCGATCTGCTGGTGCTGAACGCCGATGATGAACGTTGCGCCGCGCGCCCTGACGTCGATGCCACCGCGTGGGCTATTCACGGGCAGATCCATCAGCGGCTCCCGGACGTGCGGGTGGTGCTGCATCTGCACCCGGTGTACACCACCAGCCTCGCCTGTCTGGCGACGCCGCAGATCCTGCCCATCGACCAGAACACGGCCCGCTATTTTAACCGGGTCGCCGTCGATACGCTGTACGGCGGGATGGCGGACAACGCGGCAGAAGGCGCCCGGCTGGCGGGCCTGCTGGCGGACAAACGCCGCCTGCTGATGGGGAATCACGGGGTGCTGGTGACCGCCCCGACCATCGGCGAGGCGTTCGATGATATCTGGACCCTGGAGCGCGCCTGTCAGATCCTGATCACCGCCTGGTCCACCGGCCAGCCGCTGAAGGTTCTGTCAGACGCGGTAGCGGAAAAAACGGCCCAGGACTGGGAGAAGATTGCCGATTTCTCGCGGCAGCATTTTGCCGAAATGAAGCAGTTAATGATCGACCTCGATCCCTCCCTGGTGGACTAACCCCGCGCCTGCCCGGGTCAGCCCGGGCCGTCGCTGGCTGCCGCCAGCAGCGGCACGATGGTATCGCTGAGCGGTGTCGGAATGCCGTGCTGACGCCCGCGACGCTGCACCACGCCGTTACGAATATCCCACTCCAGCGGTCGGCCATTCAGGCGATCGATCATAATAGAGGTGCTTAAGTCGGCAGGCGCCCGGTGAAAACCGGCGATAATCTCCTCCGGCACGCTGTCGCCCAGGGCGGCCCCTTCCGCCCGCGCCACCTGCAGACATTCGCGCAGATAAGCCAGTCCGAGGGCAGTAATGTCTTCCCGGGCAAACATCCCGGCGCGGCGTCCGGTCAGCACCATCAGTCCGGCTACGGCGTTCTGCAACAGTTTACGCCAGGCCACGGTGGTAAAATCCGCCGCCAGGTCCACCGCGCAGCGGGTCCCCGCCAGCGCCTGCTGCACTCGCTCTGCCCCCGGCAGATCCGGGAGGGTCAGGCGCGGCGTGGCGCGCAGCCAGACAGAGGCATCGGCATCGCGCTGCGCCGGAAACCAGACCACCGAGGGCAACACCGTCGCGCCGCCGGTCAGGGGGGCAAACTGCTGGCGCTGCTCAACGCCGTTTTGCAGCACGCACACCACGGTGTCCGTGGAACACAGGGCCGTCAGCCAGGAGGCGATGGCCTCCGTCTGGGTAGTTTTCACCGCGACAAAGACCAGGTCGAAGGGGGCGGCTATCGCCGTTGGGTCGGTGTGCACCGGGCCGGGCACCACGATCTCGCCCTCGTCAGTGCGCAGCACCAGCACCGAATGGGCGGTACGCCCGCAGACCATCGGCGCCCTCCCCACCTCAAACAGGGCGGCGGCGATAGTCGTGCCGATGGCGCCGGGACCAATAAGTGCAACCTTAGGAAATGCTGACATGCCGAAGACCTCCTGATGATTCACCGCCCTGGTTGGGCAAAGATTGCCCTCCACAGTAGCGAGAAAGACCGGAGGTCGGCAAGCGGCGCGTCGGGAAAAGCCATTCGCTTTCCCCGACAGCGGTCTAGTAACGCACGCAAACGGATTTGGTTTCGCACCAGCCGTCGAGCCAGTCAGGGCCGAAATCGCGGCCGGTACCAGACTGCTTCATGCCGCCGAAAGGCAGGTTGGCGTCAATCAGGGTATGGCTGTTGACCCATACCGTTCCCGCCTGCAGACGGTCGGTGTAGTTCAGGGCCTGGGTTAGATCGCGGGTCCAGACGCTGGCGGTCAGGCCAAAATCGCTGTCGTTGGCCAGACGCAGCGCCTCCTCGCCGTCGGCCACCCGCACCAGGTTCACCACCGGGCCAAACACCTCCTCACGGGTGAGGCGCAGCCCGGCGTCGGGGTTAACCACCAGCGTCGGCGGAATATAGTACCCCCCTGCATCCGGTCCGGCACTGCCGCTGATGAGCTCTGCCTTCTGCTGGCGAGCCTCTTCGAGGTAGGCCGCCACCTTGTCGCAGTGGGCCCGGGAGACCACCGGGTTGATCTGCGCCGTCTCCTGCATCCCCGGCCCCACCTGCAGCGATTTTACCGCCTGCCCGAAACCGCTGACCAGGGTGTCAAACAGCGGCGCTTCGATGTAGATCCGCGAGCTGGCGGCGCAGACCTGCCCCTGATTGAGGAAGCTACCGGTCATCAGCCCCTCAATAACCCACTGGGGATCGGCATCTTTGAGCACAATCGCCGGGTTCTTGCCGCCCAGCTCCAGCGTCACGCGAGTCAGGCGGTCGGCGGCCACGCGGGCGATCTGTTTCCCGGTCGCCGTCGAGCCGGTAAAGCTGACCTTCGCTACCTGCGGATGGGCGGTCAGCGCCGCGCCGCAGCCCGCGCCGCTGCCGGTGACCACGTTGAATACCCCGTCAGGTATGCCCGCCAGGGTCGCCAGCTCCGCCACCCGCAGCAGGGTCAGCGGGGTGGTTTCAGAAGGTTTGATGACGATCGAACAGCCTGCCGCCAGGGCCGGCATGACCTTCCACATGCCGATCATCAGCGGGAAATTCCACGGGACGATACCCGCCACCACCCCGACCGGCTCTTTTTTGGTCCACGCCTGGTAACGCGCCCCTTGCGGGAACGGGATCGACACGTCCAGCGTCCGGCCGCTGATCTTGGTGGTCAGCCCCGCGGTGTAGCGCATCCAGTTCAGGGTGCAGCCGACCTCAAAGGCGCGAGAGATCGCAATGGATTTGCCCTGCTCAAGGGTTTCCAGTTGCGCCAGCTCTTCGCCGTGCTGCTCCACCAGGTCGGCAAAACGCAGCAGGATGCGTTCACGGTCGGCCGGGGTGCGCCCGGCCCAGCGGCGATCGACAAAAGCGCGCCAGGCGGACATTACCGCCCGGTCAACATCCGCCGGGCTGGCGTCGGCGGTGGTGGCAATCGCCTGCCCGGTGGCCGGATCCCAAACGGTTAACCGGTTTTCGCTCTGCGCGGCGCAGGGAGCGCCGTCGATATACAGGCCATGCTGACGGTCTAAAAACTGCTGGACGCTGGCAAGCAGCGCTATCTGAGAGGTGGACATACCCTTTCCTTATTCTTCGCGGATAGTGCTTTCAGTCTATGTCCGGTTGGCGGCTGGCGCTTTTTTCTCTGTGACATTCGTTTGCGCCGCTGTGACAGTCGCCGCAAATCCGCGGCTTACCCTGGCAGAAATGTGCCGCAGGTAATAGTTCTTTCATATACCCGCCATCGCGGCCTTGCCTGAGGCGGCATAAATGCAACAATGCAGAAACATTGTTATTACAGGAGAAGGGCGAATGATGACCACGGCAGAGGGGGGGCTGGCGTACCAGCGCTGGCTGGCGACGATCAATCAGGTCTGCGGCCATTTCGCCGCCCGGCCGCTGGAGGGGCACTTCCACGGCGAGATTGACGCCCGCTACGCCGGTAACCTCAAGGTCAGCACGGTCACCGCCGCCGGCGTTAATCTCTACCGCACACACAATGAGATAAAACGCGATAACGACGCCTGGTTCTACACCGTATTTCAGCTTGCCGGCGAAGCCATCATCGAACAGGACGATCGCCAGGTGACGCTGGCGGCAGGCGATATCACGTTAATCGACGCCGCCCGCCCCTGCTCGATTGTCTGGCAGCAGACCTCGCGTCAGGCCTCCCTGCTGCTGCCGCGCCAGCGGGTGGCGCCCACAGGCGACATCGCCACCGCCTGCCGGCTGGACAAATCCCTGCCAATGGTGCAGCTCAGCCAGCGACTGTTGCTGGAAAGCATGGGCGGCACGACACTCTCCGCCAGCGAGAGTGAAGCGGCGCTGGAGGCGATCGCCTGCCTGTTGCGCCCGGTGCTGCATCAGCGCGAGCCTGCCCCTTCCCGGCGGGAAAAGCAGTTTCAAAAGATTATTGCCTTAATCGATGCGTCCATTCAGTCGGAGCATTTGCGCCCGGAGTGGCTGGCCAGCGAGACGGGGATGTCGGTACGCAGCCTGTACCGGCTGTTTGCCGATAAAGGGCTGGTGGTGGCGCAGTATATTAAGAACCGGCGGTTGGATCTGTGTGCCAGGGCGTTACAGAACGCCCATGCCGACGAAAAGCTGGCGGGGATCGGCTACCGCTGGGGCTTCAGCGACCACAGCCATTTCTCCACCGCCTTTAAGCAGCGCTTTGGCGTCTCGCCGGGCGAATACCGCAAGCGCTGCCGCTGATCATTTACGCCGCCACTGGCCGTTCAGCCCCTGGACGTACTCCCCGGGCTGAGCCCGGGCCACCAGCTTCTGCCCGGCCATTTTCGCCACTTCATCTACCGGCAGATTGTTGTCATCCGCCAGCTGCTGGTAGCTTTCGCTGCGCGCGGCGTTGATCTGCTTCACCAGCGCTAAGGTCTCTTTATCCTGGCGCAGCGGCGCCAGATAGCCGTTCAGCGTTTCCCCCACCCGCCCCTGCTGCCGCGCTTCGCTCAGGGTCAACGCCAGCGCGGGCGCGCTGAGTAAGGTCAGCGCCAGCGCTGCGCTTAACAGTCGTTTTCTCATCGTCGCCTCAGAACAGATCGCTGCGGGATTTCAGCAGATTTTCCACATCCTTATCGACCTTGATATGGATCTCATGCTCAATTTTGACATTCATATTAATGGTGATGGGCTCTTTCGATGCCGCAATTTCGATACGCGGCGTACAGCCGGCGAGCAGCATCGGCGCCACCATGGCCACTAGCAACTTCTTCATTTAGGTTCCTTACATGTCTTACCGTCCGTACAGTGCCGCACGGGCAGCATGGCATTCTGTTCGAGCCACGCCTGTAAATTGTCGCCGAAGCGTAAACTGCGCCACAGATCGAAAATATTCTCTTCATGAGCGTAGTTTAAATGCACGGTACTGCTTTTTCCGTCCACCCGGCTGGTACCGTTGACGGTGGCCTTAAGCGTCAACACGCCCAGATTGTCGAGGTTAATCCGCGTCCACGAGCGGGAGATCTCCATATAGCGCAGCCAGTTAATCGCCGCCCCGGCGGAGACATTGTCCGCCACCAGCGCATCGGCAGTGTCTTTATCCAGCCGCAGGGTCATCGGCCCGTCATTACGCAACCAGCCGTCGTGGATGATCCATTGGTTGTTTTCCAGCCACAGCGGCAGCGCGCCGCTCACCGCCCCGGACATGGCGAACTGCTTCACCTTGACGGCGCTGGTGAGTTCGCTGCTGGAGATATGTTGCAGACGGATCAGCGCCGGGTCGCGCTGCGGCATGCGCAGCTGCAGCAGGGTCAGTTTTCCGCCTAACAGATCGACGCTGACGTCGCTGAGCTGCAGCGGATTGGCCTCACTCCACGGCCAGGTGCCCTGCAGGTCCGCCGTCAGATTGCGCGCGGTAACCTGGTTGACGATTTCGCCAATACGCAGGGAGACCGGACGACGGGTGCCCAGTTGCCAGTGGCCGTCGCTGAAACGGAATGGCAGCACGAAGTCGACACCGTTAATCTGGTTATCCGGCATCCAGGCGCTGCCGCCCTTCAGCACGCCGTGGCCGCCCGCCTCAAATCCCTGCCCGGCCGCCGCTGAAAAGGCCACCTGCGCATAGAGACTCCCTTCCCGCAGGTTCATCTTCCAGTCCGGTGGCACCAGCGGCTGGAACACCGTCAGCGACTGTTTTGGCCACCACGCCTGGCCGCGCAGCCGTTCGCCATCCCAGCGCCCGGTCAGCCGCACCGGGCCAATGGTATCGGCGTGCAGGGCGCCGGTGAACTGGAACCACGTCGGGTCCCGGCCGTCGAGGGCAAATTTCAGCGTTGACGCCGGGAGATAGCTGCCGCCGGAGAAGGTGGTTTTGGCCGCGTCCAGCGACAGCGCGCCGGTCAGCCGCGGGTGCTGGGCATCACGCAGCCAGCGGATCGGCTGCTCGAGCGTCAGACGCGGCGTACTGACCCGCATCGTGCCGTACTCGAGCTTATCGAAGCCGGTGGAGAGGCTGCTCAGGGTAATAGCATTGTCGCGCCACTCCCCGCTGCCCTTCACATCCCAGCGCGCCTGCATCGGGGTGAAGTGTCCCTCACCCCAGTAGCGCCATTGCCAGCGGCCGCTGTCAGGCAGAAAATCGCTCGCCTGACCGTCCAGATGCAGCGTAAAGTCGCCCATCTGCTGCTCATGGGCGCGGAGGATCGCCTGCAGGCGGCCATCGACGCCCTGCTGGGTCACTTTCACCCCAGCCAGCGGCCAGCGAATTTCATCAATATTCAGCGCATCGATCACTCGTCCGCGCGAACGCAGCAGCGCCCCGGGATGAAACGCCAGCTGCGGGCTGACCAGCGACCCGCTGAGCTGCGCCGGCAGCGCCGCGTAGAAGATCATCTCCCCCAGCTTGGCCTCGCCGGTGAGCCGCAGCGGCATGTCGCTGTTATCCATGCTTAGCTTGCCCGGACCGATATTCAGCACCGCGTTGCCTTTGCCGGCATGCCCCTCGGTGAGGACATTTAAGCGACCGCTGACGGTCATCTGCTCGGTCCCCTGCTGCCAGTTGCCCACCGACAGTGCGAGGCGCCCGCTGAGCGGGTAGTTCTGGTAGCGGGTGCGCCAGCGGCCGTCGCTGATGGTGATCCGCTCCGGGGTGATCTCCCACGGCAGGTCCAGGATCGGCTCTACCTCGCCGCGCGGCGTCACCAGCAGCTGGCCGCGATTGTGCTGCCACTCGAGCTCGGCATCGATCCATTCCGCGGTTTGTGGAAATTCAAAGGTGCCCTGCATCTGGCCGTCGACCGGCAGACCATCCGGTACCAGCGGCAGGTGGAAGGTTCCCACCAGCTTCACCGGCGGCTGATCGTCAGTCAGCCGGGCGCTGAACTGGCTGACGGTGAGGGCCTGGCCGCGCAGGCGCGCCTGCAGACTCAGTTCCTTACCGGCAAAGCCGATGTCCTGCTGCACTGGCGTCAACGACATCACCAGCCGCCCCTGCCATTTCTCCCATGGCGACAGCCGCAGGTTGTCAATGGTTAACCAGCTGTAGGGCAACATCGATTGCCATTCGGCGAGGGTGCGCGGCGATCCCGGCGTGGGCTCGCTGGCCGGCAGTTTGCTCAGACAAGCGCTGTTGATGTCCAGCTGGCCAATATGCAGCCGCCAGCGGCTGGGACGCGAGAGACGGGCATCGGTCACCCGGGCGAGTTCACAGTCGCCCACCAGATAGCGCAGGTCGGGGATCAGCAGAGCCGACCGCGTCAGACGCGGGCTCTCCTGCAACGAGATACGAGTGCCCACAGGCAGCCAGATGCCCGCCAGCGTCGGCACCCAGTGGGTCAGCGTCAACAGCAGCGTTAGCGGCAATAACACCAGCACTAACACCAGCGCGATGGCGGCTTTATATTTACCCTTCATGGGCAGTTAATATCCTGATTCAACATAAGTAAAAGCCGAATGGCGCCCATTGTGACACGTTCGACCAGTGAGTGAAAGTTTGCGACCTGTTAAAGCATAGTTGCCAGCCGGACTCGCGGCGCGGCGATCGGCCGTCATCATTTAGCTTTTGTTTAAGCAGCGCCTGCCACACTCCAGCCAGACAGAAATGGCTTGCGGGAGAAACCGTGTCGTTAATTATCTCGCTCATTGAGAGCGCACAGGGCCACTATCCATTGGTATTACTAATGGTTTTCCTGCTTACCTTCACTAAATCCTGCGCGCTGGTGTCGCTGGCGATCCCGGGCACCTCCGGTCTGCTGCTGTTGGGGACATTCGCTTCCGCCAGCCTCGGTCATTTCCTGTTAATGTGGTCCAGCGCCAGCCTCGGCGCCATCGGCGGATTCTGGCTCTCGTGGTGGTTAGGCGTTCGCTATCGTCACCGCCTCACACAGTTACGCTGGCTCACCGCCGAGCGGCTGGCCCGCAGCCGACTCTTTTTTCAGCGCCGCGGGCTGTGGGCGGTCTTTTTCAGTCGCTTCCTCTCTCCCCTGCGCGCCACCCTGCCCCTGGTCAGCGGCGCCAGCGGCCTGCCGCTGTGGTCGTTTCAGCTAGCTAACGTCAGCTCCGGTCTGCTGTGGCCGTTTCTGCTGCTCTCCCCCGGCGCTTTAAGCCTCAGTTTGTGGTGAAAAAACTTTGTCTTTCAAAGAGATTCCGCAAATCCGCGATATGCTCTAGAATTAGCATAAGCACCTGACACTTAAACTATTTTTTAATAATTGTACGATTATTTTAAATATGCTACCGTGACGTTATAATCACTGGAGAAAAGTCTTATGAAAATCGCGGTTTACAGTACGAAGCAGTACGATAAAAAGTACCTGCAGCACGTGAATGATACCTACGGCTTTGAACTGGAATTCTTCGACTTCCTGCTGACAGCGAAGACCGCCAAAACCGCCAACGGTTGCGAAGCGGTGTGTATCTTCGTCAATGACGACGGCAGCCGCCCGGTGCTGGAAGAGCTGAAGGCCCACGGCGTGAAGTATATCGCTCTGCGCTGCGCCGGATTTAACAACGTCGACCTCGAGGCGGCAAAGGAGCTTGGCCTGCGCGTGGTCCGCGTCCCGGCGTACTCGCCGGAAGCCGTCGCTGAGCATGCGATCGGTATGATGATGTCGCTCAACCGTCGCATCCACCGCGCCTATCAGCGTACCCGTGATGCCAACTTCTCCCTCGAAGGCCTCACCGGTTTCACCATGTACGGTAAAACCGCCGGGGTGATCGGCACCGGGAAAATTGGCGTGGCGATGCTGCGGATCCTCAAAGGTTTCGGCATGCGCCTGCTGGCGTTCGACCCGTACCCAAGCGCCGCCGCGCTGGAGCTGGGGGTGGAATATGTCGACCTCGCTACACTGTACAAGGAGTCGGACGTGATCTCCCTGCACTGCCCGCTGACCGACGAAAACTACCATCTGCTCAATCGCGAGGCGTTTGACCAGATGAAGGACGGGGTGATGGTGATTAACACCAGCCGCGGCGCGCTGATCGACTCCCAGGCGGCCATCGACGCCCTGAAGCACCAGAAAATTGGCGCGCTGGGGCTGGATGTTTATGAGAACGAACGCGATCTGTTCTTTGAAGACAAATCCAACGATGTGATCCAGGACGACGTTTTCCGCCGCCTCTCCGCCTGCCACAACGTGCTGTTCACCGGCCACCAGGCGTTCCTCACCGCTGAGGCGCTGATCAGCATTTCGGAGACCACCCTGGGCAACCTGCAGCAGGTCGCAAACGGCGAAACCTGCCCGAACGCCATCGTCTGATTCCTTTCCCTTTTGTGCTCCTCTCCCGGGGGGAGTACATTCAGATAATCCCCACAGATCCCCGCTGCGATACCGTTACACTGGCTTGGTTTTATTAGTAATGTGAATGTTTTGGAGTGAAAATGAACAAATTGGCGGCGCTACTGGCGGCAGGTATGCTGTTGTCCGGCTGTGTCTATAACAGTAAGGTGTCCACCGGCGCGGAACAGCTGCAGCATCATCGCTTCGTGCTGACCAGCGTCAACGGCCAGGCGGTCAACGTCGGCGACCGGCCGCTGGAGCTGAGCTTCGGCGAGAAGATGGCTATTACGGGCAAGATGTATGTTTCGGGCAATATGTGCAACGGTTTTAGCGGGGAAGGCAAGGTGTCGGACGGCGAGCTGAAGGTGAAGTCGCTGGCGATGACCCGGATGCTGTGCCACGATGCCCAGCTTAATACCCTTGACGCGACGATCGGCAAGATGTTGCGCGAAGGCGCGCAGGTCGATCTGACGGAAAACCAGTTGACGCTGGCGACCGCCGACCAGACGCTGGTCTATAAGCTCGCCGACCTGATGCACTAGCCGGCATTGAGGTGCCGCTGACGCTGCCCCGCGACGGGGCCGCCGTTAGTAGCCGCAGCTGCCGCCCGCCAGCGCCTGCTCGCTGCAGCGTTTGCCGTTCGGCAGCGCGCACATGCCAATCGCCGAACCATCGAGCTGACGAGCCACCGATAACGAGCCGCCTATCATGGCGCAGTTGGCCTGACCGGCGTCGCTCATCGCCGCCCGCATGCCTGGCGTGACGTGCGCCGCCGTGGCCTGCTGAACGGGTTCACTACTGCACGCCGACAGCAACAGCGCCGCACAACCTACTAATATCGCAGCTCGCATTCTCTCTCCCCTCGGAAACGTCTTAAAAAAGCAACCCCCAGAATAATAGGCAGCGTGGCGGGCGGCGTCGAGGGGGGAAGTACGTATTTATGCGCCTCATTAACATTTTCTAGCAAATTTTCGCCGAAAGCTTGATCTGCTCCGGCCTGGTCGCCGGGCGCACGTGATTCGACACTCGGCAGGAAGCCATTTTCTCCGCGAACCATGCAAAATATTGATCTGGTCACGGGTGGCCGGCGCATTGAGGACACAAATGCAAAAATGGCCGCGCCAACGGTTTGCTAAACTACCCCTTATATAATTACAGGGCGCGTCGCGGTTTCACGTGTCCATTCTTTTGCGCAATGTAAGGGTGTCTTCATATGATTACGATTGATGGTAATGGCGCGGTCGCTTCCGTCGCGTTTCGCACCAGTGAAGTTATCGCCATCTACCCGATCACGCCCAGTTCAACGATGGCGGAACAGGCCGACGCCTGGGCCGGCAATGGGCTGAAAAACGTCTGGGGCGATGTTCCCCGGGTGGTCGAAATGCAGTCGGAGGCAGGCGCCATTGGCGCCGTACATGGCGCGCTGCAGACCGGCGCCCTCTCCACCTCCTTTACCTCATCGCAGGGTCTGCTGCTGATGATCCCCACGCTGTACAAACTGGCCGGCCAGCTGATGCCGTTTGTGCTGCACGTCGCCGCCCGCACCGTCGCCACCCACGCGCTATCGATCTTCGGCGATCATTCCGATGTGATGGCCGTGCGGCAGACCGGTTGCGCCATGCTGTGCGCCAGCAGCGTCCAGGAGGCGCAGGATTTTGCGCTGATCTCGCATATCGCCACCCTGCAAAGCCGGGTGCCGTTTATTCATTTCTTTGATGGCTTCCGCACCTCGCACGAAATCAACAAAATCGCCCCGCTGGCGGATGACACCATTCGCTCCCTGCTACCGCAGGATAAAATCGCCGAGCATCGCCAGCGCGCGCTCAATCCGGAACACCCGGTGATCCGCGGAACCTCGGCCAACCCCGACACTTACTTCCAGTCCCGGGAGGCCACCAATCCGTGGTACGACGCGGTCTATGACCATGTTGAGACGGCGATGAACGACTTCGCCGCCGCCACCGGCCGTCAGTACAAACCGTTTGAGTTTTACGGCCACCCGCAGGCAGAGCGCGTGATCGTCATTATGGGTTCGGCCATCGGTACCTGCGAAGAGGTGGTTGATGAACTGCTGAGCCGCGGCGAGAAAGTCGGCGTGCTGAAAGTGCGCCTCTATCGCCCGTTCTCCGCCGCCCACCTGCTGGCAGCGCTGCCGGAAAGCGCCCGGGCGGTAGCGGTGCTCGATCGCACCAAAGAGCCTGGCGCGCTTGCCGAGCCGCTGTATCTCGATGTGATGACCGCCCTGGCGGAAGCCTTTAACCGCGGCGAGCGCGAGACGCTGCCGCGCACCATCGGCGGCCGCTATGGCCTCTCCTCCAAGGAGTTCGGCCCGGAATGCGTGCTGGCGGTATTTAGTGAACTGCAGTCCGCTCAGCCGAAGCCACGCTTTACCGTCGGTATCTATGATGACGTGACCAATCTGTCGCTGCCGCTGGGAGAAAATACCCTGCCCGCAGAGGCCAAGCTCGAGGCCCTGTTCTACGGTCTCGGCAGCGATGGCAGCGTGTCAGCCACCAAAAACAACATCAAAATCATCGGCAACTCGACCCCGTGGTTCTCACAGGGCTATTTTGTCTATGACTCGAAGAAAGCGGGCGGCCTCACCGTGTCGCATCTGCGCGTCAGCGAAAAACCGATTCGTTCTTCGTATCTGATTTCGCAGGCTGATTTCGTCGGCTGCCACCAGCTACAGTTTATCGATAAATACCAGATGGCCGAGCGGCTGAAGCCCGGCGGTATTTTCCTGCTCAACACGCCTTACGGCGCCGATGAGGTCTGGTCTCGCCTGCCGCAGGAAGTCCAGGCCACCCTGAATCAGAAAAAAGCGCGTTTTTACGTGGTCAACGCGGCGAAAATCGCCCGCGAGTGCAGCCTCGGCGCGCGCATTAATACCGTGATGCAGATGGCGTTCTTCCATCTCACCCGCATCCTGCCGGGCGACAGCGCGCTGGCGGAACTGCAGGCAGCCATCGCCAAAAGCTACAGCAGCAAAGGCCAGGAGCTGGTGGAACGCAACTGGCAGGCGCTGGCCCTGGCCCGGGAATCGCTGGCGGAAGTGCCGCTCCAGCCAGTGAACGCCAGCAGTCCGAACCGCCCGCCGGTGGTTTCCGACGCCGCGCCGGATTTCGTCAAAACGGTCACCGCCGCGATGCTGGCCGGCCTCGGCGATGCGCTGCCGGTCTCCGCCCTGCCGCCGGACGGCACCTGGCCCATGGGCACCACGCGCTGGGAGAAACGCAATATCGCCGAAGAGATCCCCATCTGGAAGGAAGCGCTGTGTACGCAGTGCAACCACTGCGTCGCCGCCTGCCCGCACTCGGCGATCCGCGCCAAAGTGGTCGCGCCGGAAGAGATGGAGAACGCCCCTGCCAGTCTGCACTCGCTGGACGTCAAATCCCGCGATATGCGCGGACAAAAATACGTTCTGCAGGTCGCCCCGGAAGACTGCACTGGCTGCAACCTGTGCGTTGAAGTGTGCCCGGCGAAAGATCGCCAGAACCCGGAGATCAAGGCCATCAATATGATGTCGCGCCTGGAGCATGTGGAAGAGGAGAAGGTCAATTACGATTACTTCCTCAACCTGCCGGAAATCGACCGCACAAAACTGGAGCGGATTGATATTCGCACCTCGCAGCTGATCAGCCCGCTGTTTGAATACTCCGGCGCCTGCTCCGGCTGTGGCGAAACGCCGTATATCAAACTGCTGACCCAGCTGTATGGCGATCGGATGTTGATTGCCAATGCTACCGGCTGCTCCTCCATTTACGGCGGCAACCTGCCCTCGACGCCGTATACGACCGACGCCAACGGCCGCGGCCCGGCATGGGCCAACTCGCTGTTTGAGGATAACGCTGAATTCGGGCTCGGCTTCCGCTTAACCGTCGACCAGCACCGTCAGCGCGTGATGCGCCTGCTGAGCGAATTTGCCGACAAACTGCCGGCAGAGTTGAACGCGGCGTTACATGCCGAGGCGACGCCGGAAGTACGCCGCGAACAGGTGGCGGCCCTGCGCCAGGCGCTGGCCGGCGTGGACGGCGCTGAAGAGCTGCTGACCGATGCTGACGCGCTGGTGGAGAAATCCGTCTGGCTGATCGGTGGCGACGGCTGGGCCTACGATATTGGCTTCGGCGGTCTGGATCATGTGCTGAGCCTGACGGAAAACGTCAACATTCTGGTGCTGGATACCCAGTGTTACTCCAACACCGGCGGCCAGGCGTCAAAAGCCACCCCGCTGGGGGCAGTCACCAAGTTTGGCGAACACGGTAAACGCAAGGCGCGCAAAGATCTGGGCGTCAGCATGATGATGTACGGTCATGTGTATGTGGCGCAGATTTCGCTGGGCGCGCAGCTGAACCAGACGGTGAAAGCGATTCAGGAAGCGGAAGCCTATCCGGGACCGTCGCTGATCATCGCCTACAGTCCTTGCGAAGAGCACGGCTACGATCTGGCGCTCAGCCACGATCAGATGCGTCAGCTGACCGCTACTGGATTCTGGCCGCTCTACCGCTTCGACCCGCGTCGCGCCGACGAAGGCAAACTGCCGCTGGCGCTGGATTCTCGTCCGCCGTCCGACGCGCTAGCCGAGACGCTGCTCAACGAGCAACGCTTCCGTCGCCTGAACGCCCAGCAGCCGGAGGTGGCGGAGCAGTTGTGGAAAGACGCCGCCGCGGATCTGCAGAAACGGTATGACTTCCTCGCCCAGCTGGCCGGCAAAGCGGAGAAATCACCGAGCGAAGGCTAAGGTTATTTTCCATCCTGCAGCCATAAAAAAAGCCCGAACATGTTGTTCGGGCTTGTCGTTTTACCGATAAACAAAATCATTCCGCAGAATGAGACGGCAACAATAAATAATTGGCATGACAATAAAGGCATATAACGCGCGAATAATACGTGATTATCCTGGGCATGTATAATTTTTATTTTGTATATTATCCACGGATATATTCAGCATAATTATCAACATTTCTTTGGTATTATTTATTTTAGATTTTACTTATATCGTAACAATTGAGTCTTACCATATCTCAGACCGCTCCTTTAGCATGAGTTCACTTCCTTCCCGGAAGCTAAAACATAAAAACAGTTAAAGGAATTTCTTCATGAAAAGAAAAGTACTGGCCCTCGTTATTCCGGCTTTATTAGCCGCCGGTGCCGCCCATGCGGCGGAAATTTATAATAAAGACGGAAATAAATTAGATCTCTATGGCAAGGTAGACGGTCTGCACTATTTCTCCAGCGATTCGAAAAAAGACGGCGATCAAACTTATTTGCGTTTCGGCTTTAAAGGCGAAACCCAGATCAACGATATGCTTACCGGCTATGGTCAGTGGGAATATAACGTTCAGGCCAACAACACCGAGAGCTCCAGCGATCAGGCCTGGACCCGTCTGGCATTCGCGGGTATCAAAGTCGGCGATTACGGCTCCTTCGACTACGGTCGTAACTACGGCGTGCTGTACGACGTCGAAGGCTGGACCGATATGCTGCCGGAGTTCGGCGGCGACTCCTACACCTATGCGGATAACTTTATGGCAGGCCGCGCCAACGGCGTCGCGACCTACCGCAACAGCGATTTCTTTGGCCTGGTGGAGGGTCTGAACTTTGCCCTGCAGTATCAGGGTAAAAACGAAGGTCAGAACGCGCAGGATATCAACGTCGGCACCAATAACCGCAGCAGCGACAGCGATGTTCGCTTCGACAATGGCGATGGCTTCGGTCTCTCCACCTCTTATGACTTCGGCATGGGCATCAGCGCGGCAGCGGCCTACACCTCTTCTGACCGTACCAACGATCAGATGACCCAGACCAACGCCCGCGGCGATAAAGCCGAAGCCTGGACCGCCGGCCTGAAGTACGACGCCAACGATATCTACCTGGCGACCATGTACTCAGAAACCCGCAATATGACCCCGTACGGCAATGACGGCGTGGCCAATAAAACGCAAAACTTCGAAGTCACCGCGCAGTATCAGTTCGACTTCGGCCTGCGTCCGGCCATCTCCTACCTGCAGTCCAAAGGCAAAGATCTCTATAATAACGGCCGCTACGCCGATAAAGATCTGGTCAAATATATGGACGTTGGCGCTACCTATTACTTCAACCGTAATATGTCTACCTACGTTGATTACAAAATCAACCTGCTGGATGACAACGACAGCTTCTACAAAGACAACGGTATCTCTACCGACAACATCGTCGCCCTGGGCCTGGTTTACCAGTTCTGATGCGCCAGCCCGCCGGTTCCGGCGGGCTTCTTCCTCCCGCCGTACAGTAGATAAAACAAAACAATATATCCCGCTGGTTAAAATAGCCGTCCATTTAGTGATATAGTCGTGCTCAGTCAGTGCTTGCCCGAGGACGTCCACTATGCATCATCACCCGGTAAAATCATCCCGAATTATCTCTGTCGCCTACGATGACGCCTCCGCCACACTGGAAATCTATTTTTATCACCAGCCGCCGTTGCAATATACCGGCGTGCCACCGCGTATTTTCCGCGATTTTTTACAGGTGGTGTCAAAAGGACGATTTTATGACGGCGTGATCAAAGGGAAATTCCCCGAACGCAAGCCACGTTAATGTCAAAGTGTGACCACGGTCATGATACAAAACGTGCTCTAATGCCGTACAATGTGAGGGGATACTTAAACAGGAGGTTTTTATGAGCAGAATGATTCTTGTCCCTATCGATATCTCTGATAAAGAATTTACTGAACGCATTATCAGTCACGTTGAATCGGAAGCACGGATTGACGACGCCGAGGTCCATTTCCTCTCCGTGATCCCTTCCCTGCCCTATTATGCCTCACTGGGAATGGCTTACACCGCCGAACTGCCGGGTATGGATGAGCTGCGCGAAGGAACGGAAACGCAGCTTAAAGAGATCGCCAAACAATTTTCCATCCCGGAAGATCGGATGCATTTTCACGTCGCCGAAGGGTCGCCAAAAGATAAGATCCTCGCGCTGGCCAAGTCGCTACCCGCCGACCTGGTGATCATCGCGTCGCACCGGCCAGATATCACCACCTATCTGCTGGGCTCCAACGCCGCCGCGGTGGTCCGCCACGCCGAGTGCTCAGTCCTGGTGGTGCGTTAACGCCACAGCCCGCCGCCCGGCGGGCTTTTTATTTCCGCTTACACCGCCTCCGCCTGCCTGCCCGCAGCGGAAAGTGCCGGAAAGATGCTGACATTCCGCGCCTGAATCCGTACCATACACGCCACGGTTGTCTGTCAGACCTCATTAATTGCTACGCGCCAGCGCCACGTTGTCCAGGCTGGCAGAACGCGTGCTCTTCTGATGCCACACTATGAATTGAGCCACTATTACATGCTGCAAAACCAAGAAATCAGTAAAAAAGAAAAATACAACATCGATAAGTTGCCCAAATAATTCCAAGCCCCTGAATTTATTAATTTTATATTGTATTACAGTCAGTTATTACCCCATGCGAACAACGCCAACCGACGCCAGCCTACGAATTTAATGCCCTTTTTTGCCCCTTTTTCTTATCCGATGCCCCTTCTATGCCCCTCTTTTGCGAGCAGCTTTTCAGAAAGAAAAAGTGCATGTTTACGACAATATCCTCCCATGACATCATCTCCTGCGTTAATCATGTAATTTTCGGTGCGCACCACTCTTTCATGATAACGGCCTTCCCTAGGAAAACCCATCAGTTGGCCATCACTAGCAACGTCTATACTTTCAGTCTGAAGACTGGAGGCAACCATGTGCGGACGCTTTGCTCAATCACAAACCCGTGAAGAATATTTGGCATACCTGGCGGATGAAGCAAAGCGCGACATCGCATACGACCCTGAGCCGATTGGGCGTTACAACGTGGCGCCGGGGACTAAAGTTTTGCTCCTGAGCGAACGAGACGAACAGCTGCACCTCGATCCGGTTCACTGGGGTTACGCACCCGGGTGGTGGGATAAGCCAGCGCTCATTAACGCTCGCGTAGAAACCGCGGCGACAAGCAGAATGTTCAAGCCTCTATGGCAACATGGCCGGGCGATCTGCTTTGCCGATGGCTGGTTTGAATGGGTGCGACGTGAAGTCGCATAAGTGATTGTTCGGAATATATATTATTACCGAACCTGCCGTCCCATCGGCAGTACCCTACGAGGTAGGGCGGACTGGTAACAGGCCGTCCAAAAGCCCTCGGACAATGTAGCCTTTACCATTTGGTAAGTGCCAGAATCGTGAGAAAACGGCATGCCTGCGAGCATCAACGCGGGTCGGAGCTAGGGTGAGTGGCATGGTTAGCATATGCGAACCTCGTTTACTATCGTCAACCATGAAGGGCCCAAAGATGCTGACAGGGCTCGATTGCGGTCGGAGCGGATGTCCCATTCTCATCCGCCATGGGCAAAGTGACCGCCGGTAGCGTAAGAGGAACCTAAACCATTCTTGTCATTTATGCGGAACATGGTAAGCCCAAATAGCTCCTTATTAAGGAAGCTTCACCGCAAGGTGAAGTGATAGCTATGTGGGTAGAGGATCGGGGAAAAAGCGAATGCCTGTTTGTAATGAACAGGATACGGATTGAAAGATTACCCGGCGCGAAAGCGGGCAGACTTCCCCGTGGTCTTACGTCACGAGATAACCTGATTAACGACGTGCGAGGAAAAGCAGATGATGGCGAAAGCTGGTGCAGCCTCGGGCAAAGGTCAGCAATGGGATGCCATTAACTGGTTGAACATTGAGGCAAATGTCAGTCGGCTACAGGCGCGTATCGTGAAGGCAGTGCAGGAAAATCGCTGGAATAAAGTTCGTGTCCTGAGTTATCTGCTGACGCGTTCGATGAGCGGTAAATTTCTGGCGGCTCGCAGAGTGACCAGCAACAAAGGCAGAAATACCGCTGGCGTTGACGGTATCATCTGGGACTCTCCAGCGAAAAGATTTGCTGGGGCTCAATCCCTCAAATCAAGGGGCTACTCGCCTGCTCCGCTCAAAAGAATATACATTCCTAAAGCTAATGGTAAGCGACGTCCGCTTGGGATCCCTACGATTAAGGATCGGGCTATGCAGGCACTATTTCTGCTGGCGCTTGATCCTGTCGCGGAAACTACAGCAGATGGCGGTTCCTATGGATTCAGGAACATGCGACGGTGCGCTGATGCGATCGAGAGATGCTTTACTAATCTCGCTCGAAAAAGCAGCCCGGAATGGGTTCTTGAAGGTGATATTAAAGGCTGTTTCGATAATATCGACCACCAGTGGCTCATTGACCACGTTCCAATGAACAAAACAGTTCTCGGTAAATGGTTAAAGTCAGGCTTTATGGAAAAACAGGTTTATCACTCAACAATTGCAGGCACTCCTCAGGGAGGGATCATTTCACCCGTGCTGGCAAACCTGACGCTGGATGGACTGGAACACCTGCTGAGGACGCAATATCCACGGCAGGGAAAAGGTTCAGGGGCGGGAAAAGCAGCCAAAGTGCATCTGATCCGTTATGCCGATGACTTTATTATTACCGGTGACAGCCGGGACACGATTAATAAAGTCATACCTCTCGTCGAAGCATTCCTTGCAGAACGTGGGCTGGAGCTTTCTAAAGCAAAGACCCGGGTTACCCATGTCTCTGAAGGTTTCGATTTTCTCGGCCAGAACATAAGACGTTATCCTAACGGAAAACTTCTCATTAAACCGTCCAGAAAAAGCATCAACACGTTGATCTCGAAGGTCAAAGCAATTGCTAATCAAATGATAGCTCAACCTGTTGCGTCATTGATCACGAGGCTAAACCCTGTGATCAGGGGATGGGCCAACTACCATCGTCATGTTGTTTCCAAGCGGGTATTCACTTATGTGGATCACCTGATCTTTGAAATTATCCGGAGGTGGGCCAAGGCCAGACATCCCCGTAAAGGGCTCAGATGGATTAAAAAGAAATACTTCGCTCAGGTGAAATCCCGAGACTGGGTTTTCAGCGGTCTATATCGGGATACTGTCACGGGACAAATTATGACTTTGAGATTAATTAACGCTCAAAGCATCAAAATTGTCCGTCACAGACTTGTTGCCTCAGCACTTAATCCCTATGACACGAATTGGGCAGATTATGCCCGAGCCAGATCTTCGCGACTGACTGCACCTGCTGCATCATTTCATAGTGGTGTTTGATAAGGCTTGAGCCGTGTGAGCTGGAAACTCTCACGCACGGTTCTTAGAGGGGGTGTCGGAGGTAACTTCGGCACCCTACTCGACAAGCGAGAAGGAGACAAGAAGCAGCCCTATTTCATTCATCGTGCCGATGGCCAGCCAATCTTTATGGCGGCGATCGGCAGTGTCCCTTTCGAGCGCGGTGACGAAGCCGAAGGTTTTTTGATAGTGACCGCTGCGGCCGATCAGGGGTTGGTCGATATTCACGACCGCCGTCCGCTGGTCCTGACGCCGGCAGCAGCACGCGAATGGATGCGCAAGGATATAGGCGGGAAGGAAGCTGAAGAGATAGCCGCCGACGGAGCAGTGCCCGCCGACAAGTTTATCTGGCACGCCGTTACGCGCACCGTGGGTAATGCGAAAAATCAGGGGCCAGAATTAATTGAGGCTATCGACCCCCTATAAATACGTAATGTCCACAATATGCCAGGAGCGGACATTACTGAGTTAAGTTCTGAAAGTAGCTTTAAATACGCACATGCTCTTCCTAATAACTCGATTATCATTTTTACCGTTAAACAGTTCCGGAGACAACTCTGACTCACAGGAATATCGCTAAGCCTCTGCCCCCCCCTAAGCAATATCCTGATTGCTGAGTTGAGGCATTAATCTCTCAAATAAATCATCACTTTCATAGGGGATGTTATTAATATGCCGGGAATAAATCAAACCTCCTGGAATAAGCTTGGACAAAGAACTTTCACATAAAACACCTATACATTTTTTATTTTCCCCTGCCATAAAATCTTCTAAATTTCTCAAGATAAAATTTCGTGACAACTCACGATGTTCATTTATTGCCATTCTCGCATCTTCAGAATTAATGAGAGACACTTTAGGAAGCAAATCAGTAACATTAACGGCCACCATGCCTAGATTTTTAAGTGATGAGCTATCCTTTATCCTGCGCACGATCTGCTGGTTTGCAACTTTTATGTTTTTAGATAGTTTTTTTAACGACTTAACTCGTTTGCATTCTACAAAAAGAATTCTGCCGTCAGAGAGTTTCACTTCGATATCACAAATGCTTTTAAGAGATATTTTATACCCTCCACGCAGGAATCTTGCAGCCATTGACAACTCAAACAGAAAGTCTCTTGCAGGATCGTTCTCAGAAGTAGCACGAAATTCTTGACCAGTGATAACCTTCTTTATTTGATCGAGATATTCCTGGATATCAAGCCCTTTAAGATCATTGTAAACCCTTATGATTTCATTAGCTTCCACGTGAGAATTCATCATCTCCTTCATAAAGGCAACTAAATTTTCATCGGGTATATCTTTGAAAATTTTTTCTCCATTTGATAGTGCTTTCAATTTTTGAAGGTTTTTGTGGTATACCCCATATCTTGTTACTGCAAACCTAAAGCCCAAACTATCGAACCAAGTACAAACCTCTTCAAATTTAGTTAACAAACCTGAAAACTCATGCTCGTATATTTCCTTGCCTTCCATACTTTTCTCTTTAAATAAATTCAGATTCGTATTAGCGCTTGTCAAATTCATGTGGGCTGTGCCCCTTAAAATCATCAAGCGAGAGCTTGTTCTGTAAAGATTGTGAACCTATTAGCGTCTCGATTAAATACTCTATATAGTTGACTCGACCAATTTATACCAAACGGTAGAATAAAAGAAGGAATCCCCGCAGTACTTAACTAGTCATTCTTTGACTACTGTGATTAAGATCACTTCCAAAGTCCGCTTATCGCTCTAAGCGGACTGTAGTAGCAGCATAACCACCACTGTTAATGGCCGAATCATCTAACTTTGAGCAGGTCACAGAACCTCGTAGTATAGCGCGGGGATAGCATTTCTCGTTTCATCTGCCAGGCAGTCTGGATCCCCTGCCCTGCAAAATACAGAGTTCCTCTTCCGTCTTTCGCATTGAGATGGTCGAGAACTTCCATCAGCTTCGCGCTGTTCTGCCGTGGTGCATTGTCATCGAACAGATTTAGCTGCGCTACGCCCTGACTGTAGAAATCCCCAAGCATCACCCCTGCTTTCTGATATCTATACCCATCTTTCCAGATGGCATCAAGACATTTTGTCGCCGCGGTGATGATGTCCCGGCTATCCTGGGTCGGTGTAAGCAGCTTTACTGATGCATTGTTACCGTAATACGGCTCGTTCAGCGCAAAGGGACTGGTTTTGACAAAAGCAGAGATAAACCGGCAATACTGATGCTCGCCACGGAGCTTCTCCGCGGCACGGGATGCGTATAAACATATCGCCTGGCGCATCTCTTCGTAGGTGGAAATCCGCTGCCCAAAGCTGCGACTACAGACAATCTCCTGCTTTACCGGCGCGAACTCCTCCAGACCAAGGCAAGGCTCCCCGCGCAATTCCCGCACGGTTCTTTCCAACACAACATTAAAATGTTTTCGGATAAAACGGATATCGGTATCCGCCAGCTGCAGCACAGTTTTAATCCCCATGGCCTCCAGTTTTTTACTGATGCGGCGCCCGACGCCCCAGACCTCATCCACCGGAAGCAAAGCCATCAACTTCCTCTGTCTTTCCAGATTAGACAGATCCACCACTCCTCCGGTCTGCCGCTGCCACTGTTTCGCCGCGTGATTGGCCAACTTTGCCAGGGTTTTAGTCTGGGCTATGCCGACACCGACCTTGAGGTGCGTCCTGCGCAGAACCGTCTCGCGAATTTCCCTGCCAAAGTCGGTAAGGTCGCGACAGTTACGAACACCAGTAAGATCGCAAAATGCCTCATCAATACTGTAAATTTCGCAGCGTGGAGAGAGTTCCTCCAGCGTTGTCATCACTCGGTTGGACATATCGGCATAGAGCTCATAGTTACTGCTAAACGCGATAATACCGTGCCGGCGAAACATGTCCTTTTGCTTGAAATAAGGCTCACCCATTTTGACGAAGGGCTTCGCCTCTGGCGAGCGGGCGATCACACAGCCGTCGTTGTTTGACAGAACGACCACCGGACGCCCTTTCAGGTCAGGACGAAATACGGTCTCGCACGATGCGTAAAATGAGTTCACATCGCAAAGTGCAAACATCTCAGCCAGCCGATTTGATGATGTAAGTTACGACGCCGAACACATCGAGAGTATCCTCGCTACCGACGACTATTGGGGAATACGCGCTATTCATTGGGTTAAGCTGAACCCGCGGTTGCAACTGCAGCTTCTTAACCGTGAATTCCCCATCTACAGCGGCAATGACAATATCACCATGGACTGCGGTCCTTGAACTATCCACGACCAGAAGATCCCCCTCACCAATGCCCGCATCTTTCATGCTATCACCGGCAGCTTTGACAAAATACGTCGCGCTGGGGTGGTTAACCAGCAGCTCGTTCAGGTCGATACGCTGCTCAACATAATCCTGCGCTGGACTAGGAAAGCCGCACTGCACAAGGTCACTGTACAACGGGAGCAGCATGATCTGGCGTAACTCAACGGGCGTGTAGAACTGCATAATAACTCGCTCACAAAATACTGTTTTTATATACAGTAGTTTCATTCACTAATCTGATCAATAGAGGTTTCAACTATCAATCAGGAGCACAGAGGGGGGAAACCAGTCACCTTTGAGCCCCTGATATTGGTTTCACTTAGTGATTATGTTGTCTATGTGCCAGCTATGAACTATCTTTTCTCAAAACCTGCTACTGCAAAATGGATATAAGATGTCACAGACGGACTTGCTGATTGTTGTTTTTACGCTGGGCATTTTAGCCTTTGGCTATTCCATATGGTTCATTTCGAACAGAATACTCTGCTCAATATTTCATAGACTTAGAAAGAATGTATGAATTGGGATGGTATAGACCCAAATTCGTGGTCCTTGCTCCTCGACGTCGGAAGGTACTTACAGATCATCTTCGCTCTTAACCTATCACATCGGCACCTACTCCATGATGTAACAGCTCGGACCAGAAATATCTGGAAGCTTTAGGCATATTCCTGGAAGATAGACGAGCGCAAAGACGCACACAGCAATGATGTTATGTAGTATTTTCCCCTTGAGTGTGCCTGCTCAGGGGGATTTTTTATCGCCGTATTGTACTGGCAAATATTTGTAAATAGTCTTCACCCCCACGCCTGTCACATCGGCCACACGCGACTGGACAGGCGGTTAGTCCGGTATGTTTCTCGCGCTACTACTGCTTACGTTAACGTCTGGTAATGATCTAGCGGCGCGACGTAAAGCGGCGTTGAAAGCAATTATAGTGACCGGCCGGCGTTGGTACTTCACACGGTTAGAATGGCTCTGAAATAAAAAAACATCTTCTGGATAGCGTTCTCTTCTACGAGCAATGATCCCCTCCACTGGAGGGGTTGATTCAACACGTAGCTCCTTCAGGTGACCCTGTTTTCGTATCAGTATCAAGCCATCATCAATATCATCATATCGAATACTCAGCAGCCTTCCAGCGCTTAAACCTGTGTGAAAAATTAACGCCCACAAGTCTGCCCATGTATCTGAGATGGAAACAAGATTGCTGTTAATAGTTAAAAATTGTTCAAAACTTATTGTTTTCTTACCGTTCACGAACAAACCAAACTGTTTTCAAAACTGAAAGTACTTATTATCTCAAATGTTACATATCACGGGAAGGGCAGGAATCCTTGATCGCGGACGGCAGCAGGAAAGTATTTGTAGATCGTCTTCACCCCCACCCCTATCACATCTGCGATCTGTTGCCGGGTAGCGCCCGTACCCAACATCCTGCGGCATCGCTCCACAACCTCAGTGGTCATTACCCGGCGGCGGCCGCCTACTCTCCCCTGCTCCCTCGCTGCGGCTAACCCGGCGCGGGTACGCTCCACTATCAGCTCGCGCTCCATCTCCGCCAGGGCGCTCATGACGTGGAAGAAAAAGCGGCCTGCTGGCGTCGAAGTGTCAATCGAGTCGGTCAGGCTGCGGAAATTCACCCCGCGCGCCTGCAGCTCCGACACGAGCGTAATCAGATCGCGCACGCTGCGGCCCAGCCGGTCCAGTTTCCAGACCACCAGCACATCACCCGGGCGGAGCCGCCGCAGCGCTCGCTTTAACCCTGGACGCCGGGCATTCTTCCCGCTGGCCATATCCTCGAAAACCAGCTCACATTCTGCGCGGATCAGCGCGTTTTTCTGTAAATCGAGGTTTTGATCCCCTGTAGAGACCCGTGCATAGCCAATCAGCATGTTGTAACCCGTTGAAATAGCTGATTGTAAAAAGCCCCGCGCTTTCGCTCAAACCCTCGTTTGCGCGAACGCTATTTTTTGGAGCAAAAAACATGGCCTTTAACCCGGAGCTGGGGAGCACGTCTCCCGCTGTGTTGCTCGATAACGCCGAGCGCCTGGATAAGCTGGTTAACGGTCCGGCCGGAACGGTTAACGACCGCGGCGGTGAACCGCTCGATACCTGGCGCCAGATGATGGCGAAAAACGATGAGATCAGGCAGAACCTGATCCCGCTCAGTAAGCAGTATCAGACGCTGGCGGCAGCGCAGGCGGATATTGTGTATATTCCGGTGGGGTCGACCACGTATTACCGTAGCCCGGATGACAGCGCTTTAGCTGTAGAAGTGATCAATAACGCCGGTACGCTGCAGCCTACCGGGCGGAAAATGCCATCTTATTCTTCGCTACGCGGGGCGAACATTCTGTTTGATGCTCTGAATGAATATTCAGCAAATGATCCTAAATTCGGTGCGTGGGACTGGTATCGCGGAGCAGTGGTCACTTTCAGCACTACTGATGCCAATATTCCGTTACCGACTCCAGTGGCACAGTATTCCGGCGTATGGTCTGCAGATAAATATTATGACCTTGCCCGCCTGCCTGTAAGGGTTGGTGATAAGTTAACCTTTTCCGTGCTGGCGTGGTTCCAGGATGCCGGTGCTAAGTTCCATATTTTCTGGATGTCCACCGCGGGCGCTGTTATTTCGTCTAAATCACAGCTTGCTCTGGCCGCCGGTATAAATACTCCGGTTATCACAGATGTCATTCCATCCGGCGCATCCTACGTCAGGATCCGGGTTGAAAATACTTCGGCAGGGATCTTTAAGGTCGGTGCTTATGCTGCTGCGTTAGGGGCTATTCAGCCTGAGTTTGTTCGCGCCACGCCGGATAAAACCTATCTGTCAGCCGTCATATCATCCGGTATTTCGGGGTTAACATCACGCGTCGATGCGCTGCAGGGGGCTATTTCTGTTGGTTATGCTTATGCAGCTGCCTGGCAAGTCGGGAAATTTATCAATCCAACTACAGGGGCCATCACTGATAACTCTGCGCTGAACTGCGCAATCATTCCGCATTCCGACGGGGATGGCTGGCTGGTGACAGCCCTTGTGACAGGATCGGCGACTGCTCTGGCTGTGTACTTGAACAGCGCCGGGATGGTATTGGGTGTTGAAGGGCGGGGCACGGCAACCCCGCAGCAGTATACAAATTATCGTCTGAACGTTCCTGCCGGGACTACACAGATCGGTATAACCGGTCGTAATTCTGCGGAAATTGCTGTTAAAAAACTTGCTGTCGTTGAGACGGCCACAGTACTGGCATCGATCGATTCTCTGGATGTCAGGGTACAGACAATAGAGGACTCTCTTGTATATGATTTTATTAAACAGGACGTAACGATTACCTCAGGAGCATATATAAACCGTGCTGATGGCAGTGTGGTGGTAAATGCTGCATTTGACTGTGCAATTTTTAATTACACAGCAGGAGACCGCTGGAAAGTCACAGCAAGGGTTAACGGCAGTGGAGTTTCACTCGCGGTGTATATGAACAGCGCCGGGACGGTTATCGGCACCGAAGGGAACGGTACTACAGAATCGGTGGACTATACCGATTACGAGCTAACACCTCCTTCCGGCACCGCCAAAATCGGGATCACCACCCGTATAGCAGTGCCCATTATTGCCAAAAAATATGTAGTCGTACCCGGCGGGGGAAGTGCGGTGAGTCCGTGGTCTGGAAAAATCATCGATGTGATGGGTGACAGCAACGTTGCCTATAACAAATGGCAACCCCTTGTCGCGGAAGCGCTGGGGTGTTCATTCCTGAATCATGGTATCGGTGGTTCGAAAATAGCCAAACCGGATAGCTCATCAACGCAAATCAGCATGTGCGACGATGTGCGAATTAATGCTCTGGATACATCGGCGGCAGCGTGGATTTGCGGTCCGTGGGCAACAAACGACTGGGCGCAAAATATTCCGATTGGAAGTATCTCCGACACGGTGAACACCACCGTTTACGGCGCGCTGAACATCATCGCTCAGAAATTGCGGGCGCGAGCCCCAACAAAACCTATCCTGTGGGCCACGCCGTTCAATGGCGACTATGACTCAGGAAGGACGGGGGCGTGGGTTGATGGGGAGACGAATCAGTATGGGCGGGTTTCAGACTATGCTGCAGCGATTCGCGCCGTGGCATTGCGATACGGTTTCCCATTAATTGACCTGAACGCCGATTGCGGATGGACGAAGTTTAACAGCAGCAACTTCCTGATGACGGAAGGTGATACCAATCCCTCTCGCATTCATCTCAATGCAGACGCGGGGCCTGTGCGTATCTCCTCACTGGTAACAGACCGACTTACTGCACTTCAAAAACTGGTTGGTTAGCTGACAGTCTATCGGCTCTGCCGTAATATTTATCTCTGGCTGAGCAGTAAAGTAACCCCCGGGTTGATCCGGGGGTTTTTATTACAGTGACATTCCCTGAACTTCACCAATATCTTTAAACCGGCTATACATCAGATCCATTTCTGCGTTAGTTAACTGGCGGTCGTAACAAGCATACCCCATAAATGCGAGCGATTTCGTTTGAGTAACCCGAGGGCCAGTATTCCCTACCCTGATAGTAGATGTCCCACGCATATCACGAACCACACCCGTCGGCGTTAACGAGGAACCGGATTTTCCTGACGTTTTATCCATAATTCGTTTGAGTCGCGGTGTACCGTTAATGCCTGTTCCGTCATAGCAGCCAACAAGACAGCGCCAGGAGGCTGTAGCTTCTGTTGTCGCCAGATCAGAAACATCCGTTATTATCACGTTGTTTGCAGACGATGAACCAGTGCCGCCGTCATACGTTGAACAGATAACATCACGGTATCCCTGAGCCTCAAGAACAATCCCCGATCCCACCACTGCGGTAGTGCCATCTGCTGCATAACTCTGGAATGTGCCTATAAGCTGAGTATTTCCGCCCCCGCCCGAATTCCACAGTTTAAACACTGCAAAGTAAGTGAAGTTTTCCGACTCCTTAATATTCAGATCAAGATACCCTCCCGGACCAAGCAGAGTTGAGTATGCGTCCAGCCTGGCTGGTGCACCGACAATTATCGGTTGCACACCATCTTCGACAAGATTCACACCAAAAAGATCGCCCCCAAGACCAAAAGAGAGCAGGTTTTTTGATACAGGAACATCAATACCTATCCCGGATGCAAAAACAGAATCACCCATAACTAAATCAAGAGACATATTTAATTTCCTCTGACTGAATTTGTTGAATGGCGGCAAAATTATTGAGCGCGTAAGGTTTATTAACGAGAGAAGGTATATTTTCCTGAGTATACTGACCGTTTATTCCGTATACCCAGTTAAGTCCGCCAACTTCATTGGACGAGTCGCTAATATTATGAGTCCCGTTATGGCTTTTATCCCCCAGCGATACAGTCACTGCTCCGGTTAAGGCACGACTGGCCTTAATGCGGATCACACGGTCAGAAACTATGTCAACGATAAAATCTTCCGGGGAAAATGTCCCGGCACCATCTGAGAGCGTTATCCCTTTATCTGCGTGGAGTGTCTCTGTCCATTTATCGTATACAGCTGAAAACTTCAGTGGCGCTACCCGTGGCGTTAGAGACAAATAAACTTTGTCCTCACGGTGAACAGCTTTCAGTATCCGAAAAGTGAAATCACCATTACCAGAGTAATAGCGCCATAGTTCCCGCGCGAAGAGGCAACCCAGCTTGCGGTATGAGTTCGAGCAGAGATGTGCGCCGGGATTAGGCAGTCCCTGATACGAACCAACCAGAATGGTTTTGTCGGCCTGCTCCGGCAGTCTGTTCTGCGCCTGTGGTACGCCCATTGTGTTGATATAGGTGTTACCAATCTGGTTAATCAAATAAATTGGAGCGAAGGTCTGCCCGGATGCCGCCTTACAGGAATTGATAAGGTTCTGCCGCATAGTCTGTGACTGGGCGGCATAGTAAGTGGTGCTGGCGGAATTATCATTTTCTCCCTGCAGGTAAATGATCCCGATAACCTCAAACTCGACCCCATCAGCTGCACAGGCCTCCGCGACGCCTGCAAGAAAGGTTTCAACTCTGTTGTAAAGCTCCGGGGATGCTCCTTTCTGTAGCTGCGCAATCGACCGCCCGGATACACCGCAACTACCTACACAAACAACCATGTCATCATCATTGGCGACGCCCATTGCTTCGTTGTGCAGGCGCTTGAACTCATTGCCGACCGTTGAACAAATCGTTTCGCCATATCCACTTTGCGGGATAATGGTTCCGTCCACGTCCTGACATACTTCATGCAAAGGATAAAATTTATTCTCCCCGCCAACCGGCCCGTATACCTCACTCCCTACCGGAGGGTTAGAGAAGAATGATCCACGAGGCGACTGACCCAACATCACATTGCCATAAAGCGGCGTAGTCGTGAGCGCTGCATTGCTTTGCGCGCCAGCGGCGAAAGACTGCCCGTAAACAAGAATGACTTTTACTTTTTTACGGGACTTTGGAGAGCAACTGAAAATTTTATTGAAGCGGTTTGATTGCTTTGCAAAAGCTGAAGTTTCAAGCTGCTGAATAATCTGTTCCTCAGTCAAAACCGGGCTGGCGCTCCCGCCTTTATTCACAAAATTACCGTGAACGTAACCCCTTTCATCAATCCTGAAACATACCACTCCCCGCTTGTCAGAAACGCTGATCCCCTTGCCATCTTTTCTGATGGTCAGAGAAGTATTCCCGGACTTAACAGCTAACTGCAGCATGGTTTCAATATTCATTTTAGCCATCTGCAGTTTGCCGTTCTCAATCGAGGCCAGCATCACGCCGCGTTTATCGAAGATTCTGGTTTTACCGTCCAGCCCCTTTTTGAATGCGATGGTTTTATTCGATATCTCATTTTCTGACAGTTGCATGCCCGCGCCAAAAAAACCATTCGGGCCGAACTTCAGCAGCCGTGACAGAAAATAAACACCGCCCACATCATCGTTTTTCCACCCGGCGATAATCGTTCCGATCCTGTCCTTCCACCGATGAAAGAACTTCGTGCTGTGGCTTTTCTCAACGATTTCGTTAAGCGATTTAATCTGCTTATTGACCTGGTATTCAGAAGGTACCCACTCGGTACCATTCCACAAATATTGTTCTCCTGTACTGGTATCGACAGCCAGAACATTGGCTTTATCAGGTGTAAAGGCCAGCAGTTCCTGCAAAGAACTGAAACCCATAGCGCCGCCGTTCTCCTGGAAATTAACCAGGGTATCGTCAACTTTCTTTTGTTGCCGTCGCCATGAGTCTAATGGTTCTCCGGCGCGATCCGGGATGGTGGCCTCTGGGCCGTTCACCAGTTTATCGAGGCGCGTGGCATTATCCAGCAACACCTCCGGGGAGGTGCTCCCGAGCGGGGGAGTAAAGGCCATGTTTTTTGCTCCAAAAAAGGCGTTCGCTCAAACGAGGGTTTGAGCGAAAGAAAAGTTGAAAGGGATTTTTTTGGTATTAAGCAGCGTCGCCGGGGTATGTGGCGTCGTCGTACTGGTAGAACGATTCGAGGTATTCTTTTGCGGTGATCTGACAGGTGCCGTCAGACTGCGGCGCGATCTCCTCTACAATGGCGTCGTAGACGTGGCGCGTTGAGCCGCAGAACACCAGGCGGATCGGCTCGATGGTTGCCGACGACAGGTCAACCCGCATGGGATCATCAAACTCGCTCAGGTGCGGGACTGACAGCTGAAAATCACCCACCCTGCTCGCCACCATCAGCCCGGATGCAGAGGCATCCTGATAGCGGATCAGCGCGCGGGGATTTTCGAAAGACCAGTCCAGCGGCTCCGTAACGGTGAAGGTCGTTACACCGCCAGCCGTTGTCATCGCCTCCACCAGACAGGAAATCGTGTTGTTACCCGGAATATCATCCGTGAGCACAATGCGATCGCCCAGGTTGTAGCACAGCGCGTCCAGCTCGGTAGTGGTCTGGAACGTCACCCGCTGCTGCAGGGCTTTCATCAGGCGACGCATGCCGTTCTGGTAGGCGTGATCCTGATTCAGTACCCCATCGAGTTTGTAATTCTCGACTTTCACCGGCGTGGGATTATCAGGCGTCCGGCATTTAACGGTCTCCTCTGCCCAGGTAGTCCCGTTGATGTACGTCACGTCGACGCCATCAAAATCATCGTCGGACGGTACGGTAAATCCGCTCTGCAGCTCCTCCACCATCTCATGCGGAGTAATCACGCCAGTCCATGGCTTAATCCCCTCACGGTTGACCGTCGCCAGGCCATCGCTTAACAGGAAGCGGGACTTCCCGGCGTTGGCTATCTTCTGCAGCATTTCCAGCGCTGAGATACTGTCGCCGGTAGCAAAGTCGAAATACTCGCCGCGTGGCGTCCAGTATGCAGACTCCAGCACGTTGATGGTGTCGACATCCATCTCCAGTCCCAGCGAGTTCCCGACATGCAGCAGCGCCCCCGAAATGGTTCTGGCCGTTCCTGAGTCATAGGCCCGCGTGGCCACAACGTTTACGCGGCGGTCCGACTGAGCCGCCAATTTGCCCCCCGTCTCAACGGTCACCGCCATCAGCGACACGCCGGGATAGGATGAAGGGCGCGTCAGCAGTCGCCCGCGCAGTGCCTGCCAGTACATCGAATCCCTGGCGTTGTTTGAGCCCTGCTCATTGCGCCGGCGACAGCGAACCTCTACCAGCCCTGGTGAGCTGAGGGTGATCCGCTCAGTGAATCCCAGCCCGTTGACGTTTTTAAGCGCATACTCTCCCTGGTGACTCACCCACCCCGCTCCGGAACCGTAGACGCGATACTGAATCTCCCACTCAACGTGGCGGATCCGTTTTTTGCCCTTACTGTCAAAGCCGCAAATACCGGAAGGGTATGAAAAGTTCACCTCGAATGCATCCACCACTTCATTCTCAGGGCATACGAGGAAAGGCCCCAGCCAGCTCAGCGTGTCGTTAAGACCAGTGGCCTCATAGTCGATCATCGTCCGGGCGGTGAATCCCGGCCATGACTCATCAACGGCACCATTAACCAGGCGCGCCACCGTCGCCGTTGTGCCGTCGGTCGAGACAATGCGGTACTCATTCCCGCGGTGAGCAAGTGAAAGCCGTTGCACCCCCTCCGGCATGCCGGAAAAGGCTGTTCCCGTGGCGCTGTTATATGTAAGCGTCACATTCGCCGTTACCGCCGGGCTGCCGCCGGTTGATGCCGTGCCGGAGGTGTAAACCGGAGCATCACCGAAAACAGCTGCAGGCAGCGAAGAGGACGTGATCGCCCCACCCGCGAACGGACTGGCCGCCTCGGTTATCAGTACGGTGCCGCCGTTGTCCTGCGCAACCAGGCCGGAGCCAGTGAGTCCCTCGGTGATGGCCGCCAGCAGTCCCGACATCGAGACGTAGTTAGCCACCAGCGACACCGGGTAGGTAACCCCCTGCCAGGTGATCGTGAACGTGCTGGAGCTGGTCGAAAAATCGTAGGTGGTCGGGGCCGCACTGGCCTGGAGTTTTGCCGCACTCCCCCCGGTGCCGGGCACTGCAGCCTGACCGGGGGTATATGACGCGATAAACAGATCGTAATCGACAGAGTTAAACCCCAGCGTCACCGGCATACCTACTACCGGCGCGATCTCCGTCAGCAGCGGGCTGGCGATAACACTGTATCCGGCCGCCGTGGTGATCTGGTAGTTCGCCGGGGCTTTCAGTTCGACCACGGCGCCAGCGACCCAGCTGGGCGGCAGCGCGATATCGTTCTCGTCATTATCATCCGTATCCAGCCCGGTAAACGTCACGCTCGATCCGGAGACGGTCATGCTGTCTGCGATAATGTCGTCTGCGTCCGGCGACGTCTGGGCCATATCCAGTCCGGTACCGGATGATGTCCCGCCGACCTCCGTA
>NZ_PJDK01000043.1:30691-49227 GCF_002837615.1 Klebsiella sp. X1-16S-Nf21 | reverse complement strand
ACATCGTGCCGGTGGCGCCCCCGGTGGTCTGGGCGTTGCCCGCGCGCCAGTGGCGCTTGTCGAAGACGTTATCCACGCCGCCGGTCAGACTGACATATTTGGTGACGTCCCAGGTCGCGCTCAGGCCGAGGATGCTGTAGGGGCTGACCTCGTTCTTCTCGCTGCCGGTAACCGGTTGACCCTTGTAGTTGTACTTCTTCGGCTCCTGCTTGCCGTACCAGGTGAAGGTCGACTGCAGCGAAACGTCATCGCGAACCTGCCAGCTCAGGGTGGAGTTCAGCGTGTATTCCGGGATAATCGACAGACGATCGCCGGTCTCTTTGTTCTTACTCTGCAGCATATAGGTGATGTTGTTGGTCCAGTTCACGGTCTCGCTCACCGGCACGTTCAACGTCCCCTCCAGGCCTTCCACCACCGCTTTCGGCACGTTTTCCCACTGGTAGAGATCGGTACCTTTATTGTTTTGATAGACCGGGGCATAGCCCGCTTCAATTTTGTTGCGGTAGTCGTTGCGGAACCAGGTGACGCCCGCCAGCCAGCCGTCGCGTTTAAACTCGAGGCCAATCTCTTTGTTGATGCTGGTCTCGGCTTTTAAATCTTCATTCCCCTGCAGATAGCAGCCGTCTTTACTGGCGTAGCAGCCCTGGCCTTTACTGTAGAGAATGTAGTTCGGGTTGGTCTGATACAGGCTCGGCGCTTTATAGGCGCGGGCGATGCCCATCTTCAGTGTGAAGTCGTCCCACAGGCCCTGCGACAGGTTGAGGGACGGGCTCCAGTTATTGCCGACGATGCTGTGGTGATCGAAACGCAGCGCCGGGGTCAGCATGGTGGTGTCGGTCAGCTCCATGTTGTTCTCAGCGAACAGCGAGAAGATTTCCGCCTGCGAGTACGGGCTGCGGCCAGTGCTGTCGTAGCCCGGTATGGTGCCGCCCGACAGCGCCTGGGTGTTGGAGGCGTTATCCTTCATCCGCTGCTGGTTCCACTCGCTGCCCAGCGTCAGGTTCTGATTAACCAGATAGTCGAACGGGATGCTGACTTCGCTGTGCAGCATCACATCCGCCAGATCGATATCCGTGAACTGGTTGCTGTTAAAGATCCCCTCGGTGCCCCCGGCCAGGCCTTCGCCTTTGCGCGAGTTGCGGGTGCGCTCGTACTGCGCCCAGTTGCTGGTGGTCACCCCGTTGTCCCAGGCGCCGTTCCAGGTGACCGAGTAGGTGTTGCGATACAGACGGTTGGTCTCTTTACCGTAGTTCTCTTTCACCAGGTCGTTGGAGTTGGTGTTCTGGGTGTCGCCGGCGTAGAGGTTGCCCTGGCGGCTGTAGCCCGCCTCAAACTCCAGCGACTGCATCGGGGCGAATTCCCAGCGCACCAGACCATCGATGTTTTTATTTTGTACCCCTTCGCGCCCGGCAGGCAGGGTGTCGGCATAGATCCCGGTACGTTCGGACTGATGGCCCTGGTTGATATCCCAGGCGTCGGCCTGCGTTTTGTCGAGGTTACCGAACAGACGGAAGCTGAAATCGCCGCCCAGCGGGCCGCTGAGGCTGAAGTTAGTGCGTTTGGTGGAGCCTTCATCCTTGTGCTCCGGGGCGTTCATATAGGTGTTCCATGAGCCGTGCCACTCATCGCCGGTTTTTTTGGTGATGATATTCACCACCCCGCCGGCGGCGCCGTTGCCGTAGCGGGCGGCGGCCGGGCCGCGGATCACTTCGATGCGTTCGATCATCTCCGGCGGCACCCAGCTGGTGTCGCCGCGGGTGTCGCGCTCGCCGCGCCAGCCAAGGCGCACGGAATTGCGGCTGGTGACCGGCTTGCCATCGATCAGGATCAGGGTGTTTTCCGGACCCATGCCGCGGATATCAATCTGGCGGTTATTGCCGCGCTGGCCGCTGGTGGAGTTGCCGGTCAGGTTGACCCCCGGCATGGTGCGAATGATCTCCGAGACGTCGCGCGCTGGCGGGCGTTTGCGGATCTCATCGGCGGTGATGGTGGAGACGCCCGGCGCCTGCAGATTCTGCTCGGCGGCGGTGACCACCATGGTCTCTTCAGCAGCGCTGTTTTTATCGTCGGTGGCGGTTTCCGCTGCGCTTAACGGAAAAGCAACCCCGTAAATTCCCAGATTGACCAGCAAGGCCAGGGATTTGATCCTGTTATTCATTGTTATTCCTGCTCTTTAGTCGCCACGTTCCCCAAACGCCCCTTCCCACCGGGAGGGGAGGCGGCATAAATGTTGCCGGAAGAGGGCAAAGGCACTCCGTCGCTAGCTGAATAAGCTCTCTTCGACATGTTTTGTGAAAGACGCGCTTCCCACGGCGCGCTAATACGCTATTGCAAATGCAAATAGTTATCAATAATATTATCAATAAAGAATTACAATTAATTAAAAAAGTCACGATATACATAGGGTTAATGACAGAATGTTAAGGACAGGAAGCGAGGAGTGGTGGCAAACCCTGCAGGGGCCGCAGTGCCGCGCAGTGGATGACGCCATCGAGGTGACGTTCTGGTGGCGGCATCCGGCGGGGGATGAAACGCACTCTCCGCGCCGTCGGGTATGGCTCTATATCACCGGGGTGACCGACCACCATCAGAATGCGCGGCCGCAATCGCTGACGCGTCTGCCCGGGACCGACGCCTGGTCCTGGCGAACCACCCTGTCGCCGACCTGGCGCGGTAGCTACTGTTTTATTCCCTCCGACCGTGACGATGATTTTTCCCCTGAGGTGTTCAGCGCTGACGCGCCCGACCGCGCGCTGCTGCGCGAAGGCTGGCGCAAACTGCTGCCGCGGGCGATAGCCGATCCGCTGAACCCGCACAGCTGGCAGGGCGGACGCGGCCATGGCGTGTCGGCCCTGGAGATGCCGCAGGCGCCCGCGCAGCCCGGCTGGGACCAGTTTAATGAGGCGCATCCTCCCGCCCGATGCCTTGAGTGGCGCAGCGCGCGTCTGGGCAACCATCGCCGGGTCTGGATCTACACCACCGGCGAGGCCGTCGACCCGCAAACGCGGCCCCTGGCGATCCTGCTCGACGGCCAGTTCTGGGCCGAGAGCATGCCGGTGTGGTCGCCGCTGGCCGCACTGACCCGCGAAGAGAGACTGCCGCCGGCGGTCTACCTGCTGATCGACGCGATCGACAACCAGCGCCGCGGGGTTGAGCTGCCCTGTCACCGCGATTTCTGGCTGGCGGTGCAGGAGGAGCTCCTGCCGCTGATCCGCGGCCATGCCCCGTTCAGCGACCGCCCGGAGCGGACAGTGGTGGCCGGGCAAAGCTTCGGCGGCCTGGCGGCGATGTTCGCCGCCCTCAACTGGCCGCAGCGCTTTGGCTGCGTACTCAGCCAGTCAGGCTCCTACTGGTGGCCGCATCGCGATGGCTGCGGGACGGGCTTTATCGGCGAACAGCTTCGCCAGGGTGAGGTGTCCGCGGCCGGGCTGCGCATCTGGCTGGAAGCGGGCCAGCGTGAACCGATTATTTTTCGCGCCAACCAGGCGCTGTTGGCGCAACTCACTACGACACAGCAGACGATTTTCTGGCGTCAGGTTGACGGCGGGCATGATGCGCTTTGCTGGCGCGGCGGGCTGACGGCAGGGCTTATCCAGCTCTGGCAGCCTCTGCTGTCGCACCCTTAGCACCGCGCTTTACGACAGGAGTTTGATATGCAATTCAGTAACCCCTTCGACAATCCGCAAGGGCAGTTTTACATTCTGCGCAATGATCAGCAGCAGTACAGCCTGTGGCCGGCGCACTGCGACCTGCCTGCCGGCTGGGCGGTGGTGTGCCCCCCGCAGTCGGCCGAGGCCTGCAACGCCTGGCTGGCGGCCAACTGGTCAACCCTGACCCCCGCCCATCATGCGTCATAAGGAGCTGACAATGACCACTCGTTTACCGCTGGTTGCCGCGCAGCCGGGGATCTGGATGGCCGAGCGCCTCTCCACTCTGCCAGGCGCCTGGAGCGTGGCCCACTATGTTGAACTGCGGGGCGCGCTCGACCCGGCGCTGCTGGGTAAGGCGATTGTCGCCGGTCTGCAGCAGGCGGACACTCTCAGCCTGCGCTTTGAGGAAGAGGAGGGGGAAGTCTGGCAGTGGGTGGCGGCCGACCGCACCTTTGGCGAACCGTCGATCATTGACCTGCGTACGGCGCCGGATCCGCATCGCGCCGCCACGGAGCGGATGCAGGCGGACCTGGCGCAGGATCTGCGTGTCGACGGCGGCAACCCGCTGGTGTGCCATCAGCTGCTGCGCGTCGGCGACGACCGCTGGTACTGGTATCAGCGTTATCACCACTTGCTGGTGGATGGCTTCAGCTTCCCGGCGATAACCCGGCAGATCGCCGCCATTTACCGCGCCTGGCAGCGGGGGGAAGCCACTCCTGAGTCGCCTTTCACCCCCTTCGCCGAGGTGGTGGACGAGTACCAGCGCTACGCCGGCAGCGAGGCCTGGCAGCGGGATAAAGCCTTCTGGCAGGCTCAGCGCCAGGCGTTACCGGCGCCAGCCTCACTCTCTGCCGCGCCGCTGGGCGGACGCGCCGCCGGGAGCGATATCTGGCGGATGAAGCTGGAGATGAACGCCGACGCCTTCCGCCGTCTGGCTGGCCATGCGCCGCAGTGTCAGCCCGCTGACCTGGCGCTGGCGCTCACCACGCTGTGGCTGGGCCGCCTGTGCAACCGGATGGACTACGCGGCGGGCTTTATCTTTATGCGCCGGATGGGTTCAGCCGCGCTGACCTCGACGGGGCCGGTGCTCAATGTCCTGCCTCTGGCGGTGCATATTGACGCCCAGGAGACGCTGGCAGACCTGGCGATGCGCCTCGCCGCTCAGTTGAAAAAGATGCGCCGCCATCAGCGCTATGACGCCGAACAGATCGTTCGCGACAGCGGTAAAGCGGCAGGGGACGAACCACTGTTCGGTCCGGTGCTGAACGTCAAAGTCTTTGATTACCAGCTGGATATCGATGGTGTGCAGGCACTGACCCACACCCTCGCCACCGGCCCGGTCAACGATCTCGAGCTGGCGCTGTTCCCGGATGAGACCGGCGGGCTGTCGCTGGAGATCCTCGCCAACAAGGCCCGGTACGACGAAGCCGAGCTCCGTCGCCATGTGGCGAGACTGACCGCGCTGCTGGCGCAGTTCGCCGCCGATCCGGCGCTGCGCTGCGGCGAAGCAGAGATGCTCTCCGCCGACGAGCTGGCCCGGCTGGCGGCGGTCAACGATACCGCTGTGCCGCTGCCTGCCACCACCCTCAGCGCGCTGGTGGCCGACCAGGCGCGGAAGACCCCGGATGCCCCGGCGCTGGCGGACGCCCACTGGCAGTTCAGCTATCGCGAGATGCGTCAGCAGGTGGTGGCGCTCGCGCAGCTGCTGCGTCAGCGCGGCGTGAAGCCGGGCGACAGCGTGGCGGTGGCCCTGCCGCGCTCGGTGTTCCTGACCCTGGCGCTGCATGGCATTGTCGAAGCGGGGGCCGCCTGGCTGCCGCTGGACACCGGTTACCCGGACGACCGCCTGCGGATGATGCTGGAAGACGCCCGGCCGTCGCTGCTGATCACCTCGGAGGATCAACTGGCCCGCTTCAGCGATATTCCGGGGCTGGAAAGCCTCTGCTATCAGCAGCCGCTGGCCGCCGGGGATGACGCGCCGCTGGCGCTGTCAAAACCGGACCATACCGCCTACATCATCTTTACCTCTGGCTCCACCGGGCGGCCGAAAGGGGTGATGGTCGGCCAGACCGCCATCGTCAACCGCCTGCTGTGGATGCAGGATCGCTATCCGTTATCTGCCGACGACGTGGTGGCGCAGAAAACGCCGTGCAGTTTCGACGTGTCGGTGTGGGAGTTCTGGTGGCCGTTTATCGCCGGCGCGCAGCTGGTGATGGCCGAGCCGGAGGCGCACCGCGACCCGCAGGCGATGCAGCAGTTCTTCGCCCGCTACGGCGTGACCACCACCCACTTTGTGCCGTCGATGCTGGCGGCGTTTGTCGCCTCGCTGGATGCCGACAGCGTCGCTGCCTGCCGCACGCTGCGGCGGGTATTCTGCAGCGGCGAAGCGCTGCCGACGGAATTGTGCCGCGAGTGGGAGCGCTTAACCGGCGCGCCGCTGCATAACCTGTACGGCCCGACGGAGGCGGCGGTGGACGTCAGCTGGTATCCGGCCTGCGGGCCTGAGCTGGCGGCGGTGACCGGCAGCAGCGTGCCGATTGGCTGGCCGGTGTGGAACACCGGGCTGCGCATTCTCGATGCCGCGATGCGCCCGGTGCCGCCGGGGGTGGCGGGGGATCTTTATCTCACCGGCATCCAGCTGGCGCAGGGCTATCTGGGACGTCCGGACCTCACCGCCAGCCGCTTTATCGCCGACCCGTTTGCCCCCGGTGAGCGGATGTATCGCACCGGCGACGTGGCGCGCTGGCTGACGAACGGCGCGGTGGAGTATCTTGGCCGCAGCGACGACCAGCTGAAGATCCGCGGGCAGCGCATCGAGCTTGGCGAGATTGACCGGGTGATGTCGGGCCTGCCGGACGTGGCGCAGGCGGTGAGTCACGCCTGCGTCTTCAATCAGGCGGCGGCGACCGGCGGCGATGCCCGACAGCTGGTGGGCTATCTGGTCTCTGACTCCGGCCTGCCGCTGGATACCGCGGCGCTGAAAGCGCGGCTGGCGGAACAGCTGCCGCCGCATATGGTGCCGGTGGTGCTGATGCAGCTCGCTGAGCTGCCGCTTAGCGCCAACGGCAAACTGGACCGCAAAGCGCTGCCGCTGCCGACCCTCGGCGGGGAGCGCAGCGGCCGGCCGCCGGAGCCCGGGATGGAAACCCTTGTCGCCACGGCCTTCAGCCAGCTGCTGGGCTGCGAGGTGAACGATATCGACGCCGATTTCTTCGCCCTCGGCGGTCATTCTCTGCTGGCGATGCGTCTGGCGGCACAGCTCAGCCGCCAGCTGGCGCGGCAGGTGACCCCGGGGCAGGTGATGGTGGCCTCGACGGTGGGCAAACTGAGCGCGCTGCTGGCTGCCGATCTCAGCGATGAGCAGGCCCGGCGCCTGGGGCTGGATACGCTTCTGCCGCTGCGCGAGAGCGACGGCCCGACGCTGTTCTGCTTCCATCCGGCCTCCGGCTTCGCCTGGCAGTTCAGCGTGCTGGCGCGCTATCTCAGCCCGCGCTGGTCAATAACCGGTATTCAGTCGCCGCGCCCGCAGGGGCCGATGGCCAGCGCCGCCAGCCTCGACGAGGTGTGCGAGCACCATCTGCGCACGCTGCTGGCGCAGCAGCCGCACGGCCCTTATTACCTGTTTGGGTATTCGCTGGGCGGCACCTTAGCCCAGGGGATTGCCGCCCGCTTGCGCCAGCGCGGCGAAGCGGTGGCCTTCCTCGGCCTGCTGGATACCTGGCCGCCGGAGACGCAAAACTGGGCAGAGAAAGAGGCCAACGGGCTGGATCCCGAGGTACTGGCGGAGATCGACCGCGAGCGCGAAGCGTTCCTCGCCGCCCAGCAAGGGCAAGCCTCCGGCGAGCTGTTCAGCGCTATCGAAGGTAACTATGCCGATGCGGTGCGGCTGTTAACCACCGCCCACAGCGCGAAGTTTGACGGCAAGGCGACGCTTTTCGTGGCGGAGAAGACGCGGCAGGCGGGGATGGATCCGCAGGTCGTATGGGGCCCGTGGGTGGCGGAACTGGAGGTGTTCAGCCAGAACTGCGCCCACGTCGACATTATCTCCCCGCAGGCCTTTGAAGCCATCGGCCCGGTGGTCAGGGAGATTCTGGGGTAACGGTTGAGTTCGGGCTACAGCAGGTAGCCCGGCTCAGCGTAGCGCAAGCCGGCGAAAGAGGAGATTACCGGCGGCCCAGCGGTACCACCAGCGGCGTATGCGCCACCGGATCTTCAATGATCGTGCAGCGCAGACCGTAAATCCGTTCAATCAGATCGGCGGTGACGATCTCCTTCGGCGCCCCCTCGGCGACGATCTTGCCGTCGCGCAGGGCGATCAGGTGGGTGGCGTAGCGGCAGGCCTGGTTAAGATCGTGCAGCACCGCCGCCAGGGTATAGCCCTTCTCGCGATTCAGCTCACTCAATAGCTCCAGCAGGTCGATCTGATGGCTGATGTCCAGCCAGGTGGTTGGCTCATCCAGCAGCATAATCGCCGTTTCCTGGGCCAGCACCATCGCAATCCACGCCCGCTGCCGCTGGCCGCCGGAAAGCGTATCGACGCTCTGCAGCGCCAGATCGCTGATCCCGGTCGCCCGCATCGCCTTGTTCACCGCTTCTTCATCTTCTTTGCGCCAGCGGGTAAACAGCGGCTGGTGCGGATAGCGCCCACGGGCCACCAGCTCCTGCACCGTGATATCGCCAGGAGTGGTGGCATTCTGCGCCAGCAGCCCGATGCGGCGGGCAACCTCTTTACTGGCGTACTGCTGGATCTGCGCGCCGTCGAGCCAGACGTGGCCGCTGGCCGGCGTCATCAGGCGACTGAGGGTGCGCAACAGCGTTGACTTGCCGCAGCCGTTGGGGCCGATAATGGCGGTGAAGTGGCCGTCAGGGATGGTCACGTTCAGCGACTCGGCGATGGTCTTGTTACCGTAGGCCAGGGTTAACTGCTCGCCGCGCAAACGGGAGGGGACAGCACTCATTTTTTGCGGGACTCCTGAATCAACAATGCAATAAGGTAAATACCGCCGAGGCTGACGGTTAACACGCCAACCGGCAGCTGCCACGGCATAAACAGCCGCTGGGCGCCGTAATCGGCCAGCGCCAGCAGCAGCGCGCCGCACAGGGCCGACTGGGTCAGTCCCCAGCGGGCCGTGCCGCTCAGGCGGCGGGCGATATGCGGCGCCACCAGCGCAATAAATGAGATCGGCCCGGCCAGCGCCGTCGAGGCGGCGGTGAGCACCACCGCCACCAGCATCAGCAGCAGGCGCGAACGCTCGACCTGTACCCCCAGCGCGCAGGCGGTATCGTCGCCCATCTCCAGCAGTCGCATCCGGCGAACCAGCAGGGCGCTGCCCACCAGCATCAACAGGATCAGCGGCGCCGACGGCCAGGTTTTACCCCAGGTCAGGCCGTTAAGCGATCCGGCGTTCCACAGGCCCGCAGAAAGGGCGGTCTCCAGCGAGGCGCGCAGCAGCAGCCAGGTGTTGAATGCCACCAGCATGGCGCGCACGCCGATGCCGATAATGATCAGGCGGAAGGTCTCGATCCCGTTGCGCCAGGCCAGCAGCCAGACCACCAGCGAGGTCAACACCCCGCCGGCCATCGCCGCCAGGGCAATCGCCGTCAGGTTCTGGCCGAAGAGGACCATCGCCACCAGCACGCCGCTCCAGGCGCCGGTGTTAAAGCCCATCACGTCCGGGCTGCCGAGCGGGTTGCGGGTCAGCGACTGGAAAATGGCGCCGCTGACGCCGAGCGCGGCGCCGATGAGCAGCGCCATTAACACCCGCGGCAGCCGCCATTCGTTCACCACCATCGCGACGTTGCGCGGCGCATCGCCGAACAGCGCCGAGAACACCTGGTCAATCGTCAGGGGCACCGGGCCTTGCGCCAGCCCGAGCAGGGAAATCAGCAGGCTGGCGGCCATCAGCACCAGGCAACTGGCTATCAGGCGGCGGGACGGGGCAATCACAGGCCACCTCCCCGCGGCTGGCGGCGCACCAGCCAGATCAGCACCGGCGCGCCGAGAAAGGCGCTCACCACCGATACCCGCAGTTCGCCGGGCACCAGCAGGCGGCCAATCACGTCGGCAAACAGCAGCAGGGCCGGGGTGGCGAGCAGGGTGACCGGCAGCGACCAGCGATGATCGGCCCCCACCAGCCAGCGCGCCATATGCGGCATCATCAGGCCGATAAAGGCGATGGGGCCGACGACGGCGGTGGCGCTGCCGCACAGGACGGTGATGACGATCAGGCCGATCAGCTGGGTGCGGGCGACGCGGCTGCCGAGGGCGGTGGCGGTATCGTTGCCGAGGCTCAGGCTGTTAAGCGCCCGGCTCAGCAGCAGGGCGGCGATCCCCGCTATCACCACCGGCAGCAGGACAATTTTCAGCGTCTGCAGGGTGCGGATATCCAGCGAACCGGCCTGCCAGAAGCGCAGCTGATCGTAGACGTCCGGGTTGAGCAGGGCGATGCCGTTGGACAGCCCCTCCAGCACCGCCGCAAGGGCGACCCCGGCGAGGGTGAGGCGCACCGGGCTCAGCTGGCCGCCGCCCTGACTGCCGGTAAAGGCCACCAGCAGCGAGGCGCAGAGCGCGCCGCAAAACGCCAGCAGCAGTTGCTCCTGCGGGGAGGTGATCCCGAACAGCGCCGCGCCGAGGACGATGGCGAAGCTGGCGCCGGAGTTGACCCCCAGCAGGCCGGGGTCGGCCAGCGGGTTGCGGGTGAGCGTTTGCATCAGCGCGCCGGCGAGACCGAGGGCGACGCCGGCCAGCAGACCGGCCAGGGTACGCGGCAGGCGCGCGTCCAGCACGATGGTGCAGTCGGCGCTTTGACAGGTTCCGCTGAAGGCGGTGAATACCGTGCCGATCGGCAACGATTTGGCGCCGATGGTCAGGCTAAGCGCGGCGGCTAAGGCGAGTAACAGCAACAATCCGGGCACGGCGACAGAGCGTACCGCGGTCGTAGAAAACGACATAACTGACATCCCTGATATGATAATGATAGTAATTATCGTTATCGATTTTATTCAGCTATGGTAGCATGACCCACAGTAAAAAGGGTATTAAAAATAACGACAAGGCGCTGTAATGAACCGACAATCCTGGCTGCTCAATCTCAGCCTGCTGAAAACTCACCCGGCGTTTCGCGCCGTTTTTATCGCTCGCTTTATCTCTATTCTGTCGCTTGGCCTGCTGGGCGTGGCCATTCCGGTCCAGATCCAGATGATGACCCATTCGACCTGGCAGGTCGGGCTGTCGGTGACGCTGACCGGCGCGTCGATGTTTGTTGGCTTGATGGTGGGGGGCGTGCTGGCTGACCGCTATGAACGTAAACGCCTGATCCTGCTGGCGCGCGGCACCTGCGGCGTGGGCTTTGTCGGTCTGTGTCTGAACGCCCTGCTGCCGGAGCCGTCGCTGGCGGCGATCTACCTGCTGGGGATCTGGGACGGGTTCTTCGCCTCGTTGGGGGTGACCGCGCTGCTGGCGGCGACCCCGGCGCTGGTGGGGCGGGAAAACCTGATGCAGGCCGGGGCCATCACCATGTTGACGGTGCGCCTTGGCTCGGTGATTTCGCCGATGATCGGCGGCCTGCTGCTGGCCACCGGCGGCGTGTCCTGGAACTTCGGCCTGGCGGCGGCGGGGACCTTTATCACCACCTTAACCCTGCTGCGTCTGCCGCAGCTGCCGCCGCCTCCGCAGCCGCGCGAGCATCCGCTGCGATCTCTGCTGGCGGGGCTGACCTTCCTCTGTCAGAGCCCGCTTATCGGCGGGATTGCGCTGCTTGGCGGTCTGCTGACCATGGCCAGCGCGGTGCGGGTGCTCTATCCGGCGCTGGCCGGGAGCTGGCAGATGTCGGCCGGACAGATTGGCCTGCTGTATGCCGCTATTCCGCTCGGTGCGGCGCTGGGGGCGTTGACCAGCGGCCAACTGGCCCAGACGGTGCGGCCGGGTGCGCTGATGCTGGCGACCACGGTGGGATCGTTTGTCGCCATTGCGCTGTTCAGCCTGATGCCGCACTGGGCGTTGGGCGCGCTGTGCCTGGCGCTGTTTGGCTGGCTGAGCGCTATTAGCTCGCTGCTGCAGTACACCCTGATCCAGACCCAGACGCCGGAAAATATGCTCGGGCGGATTAATGGTCTGTGGACCGCGCAAAACGTCACCGGCGACGCCATCGGCGCGGCGCTGCTCGGCGGATTAGGGGCGGTGATGACCCCGGCGGCATCCGCCAGCGCCAGCGGCTGGGCGCTGGCCCTCGTCGGCGTGCTGTTGGTGGGGCTGCTACGCGAGCTGCGCCGTTTCCAGCGCCCGGAAATCGTCAACGAAAGTTAAGTAGGGTGCGATTGCCCGGTGGCGGCTACGCCTTACCGGGCCTACAGTCTCGGGCATTGTAGGCCGGTGCAAGCGCCGCGTCGCCCGGCAAAGAGTTCAGGTTGCGTACCCGTCCTGATGCCCGGTGGCGGCTGCGCCTTACCGGGCCTACGGTCTGGCCTGGGGGACTCTGGCATTGTAGGCCGGGCAAGCGCAGCGCCGCCCGGCAAAGAGTTCAGGCCGCGTTCCCGTCCTGATGCCCGGTGGCGGCTGCGCCTTACCGGGCCTACGGTCTCGGGTATTGTAGGCCGGGCAAGCGGAGCGCCGCCCGGCAAAGAGTTCAGGTTACGTACCCGTCCTGATGGCACGGCCCGCGTTAGCCGAACAGGCTGGAGAGACGCTGGAGCACCAGCAGGGCGCTGTAGTAGTCAAGACGGAAGGTCTCGGTGCCCAGCGGGTAGACGCGTTTGCCTGCGACCGCCGGGAGATGCGCCAGCAGCGGGTTGGCGTAGATGGCATCCGCATCTTTCTGGTCGCCGGCGAACAGGAACAGGCTCTGGCCGTTCAGACCGGCCGCGAGGTTCTCCCCGCCCAGCTGCACGATATCGTGGCGTTTACCCTGGCTATGGCTGGCGGGCAGGCCGCCCGGCAGCGTCGCCAGGCTAAAGCCCAGCTGTTCGAGCATCTGCCCCTGGGCCGATGCCGGCGTCCAGATATTGGCGCTGTGCGCGGCGGCGGTATAGACCAGGGCGGTCACCGGCTGCGGCGGCAGTTTCATTTTTTCTTTTAACGAAACGAGCTGTTTATTGAAGTCGGCTATGCGCGCGCTGGCCTGCTGCTCATGGCCGGTGATCTGCCCCAGTTGGGTGAGCAAGGTTTGCCAGCTTTTATCGTCATAGTTGATGACCAGCGTCGGAGCGATCGTTTTGAGCTGATCGTACAGCGGCAGGGCAGAGTCGCCGCCGGTGGCGCTCACCAGGATCAGATCCGGCATCTGGGCGGCCACCGCTTCCGCGCTTGGTTCGCCGATGTACAGCCGCGCCAGCTTGCGGGCTTTGGCGACCTCGCTCCACTGGCGCAGAAAGCCCTGACTATCGGCGACGCGGTTGTTCGGCGTGGTGGCGCCGCTGGCGACCACCGGGGCGTCAATCGCCAACAGCGAGCCGGTGAGGGTCACGCTGGTGGAGACAATGCGCAGCGGCTGGCTTGGCAGGGTGTGTGTCCCGTAGCTGTCGGTGACCTGGCGCGGCCAGTCCGCCGCCTGGGCTGAGGTAATTCCTAAAAGCAACAGCATGCCGGTCAGCGCACCGCGGCGGCAGAAAGAAAAGAAGTTCACGTCATCGCATCCTGATTCGAAAGGTAATAAATGCGTCTCATTTTCAACTTTGCGTCAGCAGGATGCAAGCCAAAGTGGCGCGCAATGACGTAACGCGGTTGACATGGCGGGCAATACCTTTTAGGTTAGCCAACCAAAATACAAATGATAATTATTCGTAATATATTTATCGTTTTTGGAGGATGATATGGAAACGTCACTGGCTGAGGATGTACAGAAACACACCCAGACCCTGTCTCCGGACAGCTTCTTCTTTATGTCGCCGTACCGCAGTTTTAGCACCTCCGGCTGCTTCCGCCGCTTCTCACAGCCCGCTGTCGGCGGCGATGCGCTGAACGGCGAGTTCCAGCAGCAGATGGCCGCCGCTTTTGCCGAGGCCCGCGCGGCGGGGATCCGCAAGCCGGTGATGGTGGGGGCTATCCCGTTCGACACCTGTCAGCCTTCCGAGCTCTATATCCCCGAGCGCTGGGAAGCGTTCTCTCGCCCGGAAAAACAGCGTTCCGCCCGCTACGCCGCGCCGCTGGAGACAATGGAAGTGGTGGAGCGCCGGGAGATCCCGGAGCAGGACGCGTTTTTAGCCATGGTGGAACGCGCTGCCGCGCTGACCGCCACCCCGGAAGTGGACAAGGTGGTGCTCTCAAGGCTTATCGATATTACCACCCGCGACCGCGTCGATAGCGGCGCGTTGATGGAGCGACTGATCGCCCAGAACCCGGCGAGCTTTAACTTCCATGTGCCGCTCTCCGACGGCGGCGTGCTGCTGGGCGCCAGCCCGGAGCTGCTGCTGCGTAAAGACGGGCCGCGCTTTAGCTCATTGCCGCTGGCTGGCTCCGCCCGTCGTCAACCGGACGATGTGCTGGATCGGGAAGCGGGCAACAGGCTGCTGGCATCCGGCAAAGATCGCCACGAGCACGAGCTGGTGACCCAGGCGATGAAGAGCGTGCTGGGCCCGCGCAGCAGCCAGCTGTCGCTGCCGGCATCGCCGCAGTTGATTACCACCCCAACGCTCTGGCACCTGGCAACACCAATCGAAGGCACCGCTCTGGCGCAAGAAAACGCCATGTCGCTGGCCTGTCTGCTGCACCCGACCCCGGCGCTGAGCGGTTTCCCGCATCAGGCGGCGAAGCGCCTGATTGCCGAACTGGAACCCTTCGACCGCCAGCTGTTCGGCGGCATCGTCGGCTGGTGTGACGATGAAGGCAACGGCGAATGGGTGGTGACCATCCGCTGCGCGCGTCTGCAGCAGCGTACGCTGCGCCTGTTTGCCGGCGCGGGCATCGTTCCGGCCTCCTCGCCGCTGGGTGAATGGCGCGAAACCGGCGTCAAACTGACCACCATGCTTAACGTATTTGGCTTGAATTAAGAGGCAAGGATGATTGCATTTACCCGTTGGCCGGAAGAGTTTGCGGCCCGCTATCGTCAAAAAGGCTACTGGCAGGATCTGCCGTTAACCAATCTGATCACCCGTCACGCGGAAAACGACGCCGTGGCGATTATCGATGGCGAACGGCAGATTAGCTACCGCCAGTTTAATCAGCTGGTGGACAACCTTGCCTGCTCGCTGCAGCGCCAGGGACTGAAGCGCGGGGAAACCGCGCTGGTGCAGTTGGGCAACGTCGCCGAGTTTTACATCACCTTCTTTGCGCTGCTGCGCATCGGCGTCGCGCCAGTGAACGCGCTGTTCAGCCATCAGCGCAGCGAGCTTAACGCCTACGCCGCGCAGATTAAACCGGCGCTGCTGATTGCCGATCGCGAGCACGCGCTGTTTGCTGACGATAGCTTCCTCCATGCGTTTATCGCTGAGCATCCTTCCCTGCGCGTCGCACTGTTGCGTAACGACGGCGGCGAGCGCGATCTGGCGACGGAGATTAACCGCCCGGCGGATAACTTTGTCGCCAATCCAACCCCTGCCGACGAAGTGGCCTTTTTCCAGCTCTCCGGCGGCAGCACCGGGACGCCGAAGCTGATCCCGCGCACCCATAACGATTACGACTACAGCATCCGCCGCAGCAACGAGATCTGCGGGATCAACGCTGAGACGCGCTACCTCAACGCGCTGCCGGCGGCGCATAACTATGCGATGAGTTCCCCGGGTTCGCTCGGCGTCTTCCTCGCCGGCGGGCGGGTGATCCTCGCTGCCGACCCGAGCGCCACCCTCTGTTTCCCGCTGATTGAACAACATCAGATTAACGTTGCCTCGCTGGTGCCGCCGGCGGTCAGCCTGTGGCTGCAGGCGATCCATGAATGGGGCAGCAATGCGCAACTGCAATCGCTGGAGCTGCTGCAGGTCGGCGGCGCGCGCCTGTCGGCGACCCTCGCCGCGCGCATTCCGGCGGAAATCGGCTGCCAGCTGCAGCAGGTGTTCGGCATGGCGGAGGGGCTGGTGAATTACACCCGCCTTAACGACAGCCCGGAGCGGATCATCCATACCCAGGGCTGCCCGATGTGCCCGGACGATGAAGTGTGGGTAGCGGATGCCGACGGCAACCCGCTGCCGCGCGGCGAAGTGGGCCGCCTGATGACCCGCGGGCCGTACACCTTCCGCGGCTACTACAACAGCCCGCAGCATAACGCAGAAGCCTTTGACGCTGACGGGTTTTACTGCTCCGGCGATCTGATTTCGATCGACGAAGACGGGTATATCACCGTCCAGGGCCGGGAAAAAGATCAGATCAACCGCGGCGGCGAGAAGATCGCCGCTGAAGAGATCGAAAACCTGCTGCTGCGCCATGAGGCGGTGATCCACGCCGCGCTGGTCAGCATCGAAGACAACCTGCTGGGCGAGAAAAGCTGCGCTTATCTGGTGGTGACCTCGCCGCTGCGCGCCGTCGCGGTGCGCCGCTTCCTGCGCGAGCAGGGCGTGGCGGAATTTAAATTGCCGGATCGCGTGGAGTGCGTTGCCGCGCTGCCGCTGACGCCGGTGGGCAAAGTCGATAAAAAACAATTACGTCAGTGGCTGGCCGAAGGCAAGCTGGGCTGAAGGAGAACAGAGAATGGCAATCCCTAAATTACAGGCATATGCGCTACCGGAAGCCAGCGATATCCCGGCGAACAAGGTCAACTGGGCCTTTGAGCCGTCGCGCGCCGCGCTGCTGATCCACGATATGCAGGAGTATTTCCTCAACTTCTGGGGCGAAAAAAGCGCGATGATGGAGAAAGTGGTGGCCAATATCGCCGCCCTGCGCGACTTCTGCAAACAGAACGGCATTCCGGTGTACTACACCGCCCAGCCGAAAGAGCAGAGTGATGAAGATCGGGCGTTGCTGAATGATATGTGGGGGCCGGGCCTGACCCGCTCGCCGGAGCAGCAGCAGGTGATTGCCGCGCTGGCGCCGGATGAGCAGGATACGGTGCTGGTGAAATGGCGCTACAGCGCGTTTCATCGCTCGTCGCTGGAGGAGATGTTGAAAGAGACCGGCCGCGACCAGCTAATCATCACTGGCGTTTATGCTCATATCGGCTGCATGACCACCGCCACCGATGCTTTCATGCGCGATATCAAACCGTTCTTTGTCGCCGACGCGCTGGCGGACTTCAGCCGTGAAGAGCACCTGATGGCGCTGAAATACGTCGCCGGCCGCTCCGGCCGCGTGGTGATGACCGAAGAGCTGCTGCCGCTGCCGGCCTCCAAAGCGGCGCTGCGCGCGCTGATCCTGCCGCTGCTCGACGAATCCGACGAACCGCTGGATGATGAAAATCTGATCGACTACGGTCTGGATTCGGTGCGGATGATGGCCCTGGCCGCCCGCTGGCGCAAAGTGCACGGCGATATCGACTTCGTGATGCTGGCGAAGAACCCGACCATCGACGCCTGGTGGGCGCTGCTCTCCCGTGAGGTGAAATAATGGCGGCGCTGGATTTCAACGGTCAGACCGTGTGGGTGACCGGCGCAGGTAAAGGGATTGGCTATGCCACCGCGCTGGCTTTCGTCGAGGCCGGGGCTAACGTCACCGGTTTCGACCTTGCCTTTGACGGCGCAGGTTATCCGTTTGCCACCGAAATGCTCGACGTCGCCGATGCCGACCAGGTACGCGACGTGTGCGCGCGGCTGCTCAACAACATCGAACGACTGGACGTGCTGGTGAACGCCGCCGGGATCCTGCGCATGGGCGCCACCGACCAGCTGAGCGCGGAAGACTGGCAGCAAACCTTCGCGGTCAACGTTGGCGGCGCGTTTAATCTGTTTCAGCAGACGATGGCCCAGTTCCGCCGTCAGCGGGGCGGGGCGATCGTCACCGTCGCCTCCGATGCCGCGCATACGCCGCGTATCGGCATGAGCGCCTATGGCGCCTCGAAAGCGGCGCTGAAAAGCCTGGCGTTAACCGTTGGCCTTGAGCTGGCAGGCAGCGGCGTGCGCTGCAACCTCGTGTCGCCGGGCTCCACCGACACCGATATGCAGCGCACCCTGTGGGTCAGCGACGATGCCGAGCAGCAGCGGATCCGCGGCTTCGGCGAGCAGTTTAAGCTCGGCATCCCGCTGGGCAAAATCGCCCGCCCGCAGGAGATCGCCAATACCATTCTGTTCCTCGCCTCTTCTCACGCCAGCCATATTACGCTGCAGGATATTGTGGTCGATGGCGGCTCGACGCTGGGGGCGTAAATGGCCTGGAAGCGAGAGCTCACGCTGGCGGCGCTGAACGCCAGCAGCGAAAACACCATGGTGGCGCATCTTGGCATCATCTACACCCGACTGGAAGCGGGGCTGCTGGAGGCGGAGATGCCGGTGGATGCGCGCACCCATCAGCCGTTTGGTCTGCTGCACGGCGGCGCCTCCGCGGCGCTGGCGGAGACGCTGGGCTCGATGGCCGGTTGGCTGATGACCGAAGAAGGGCAGTGCGTGGTGGGCACCGAGCTTAACGCTACCCACCATCGTCCGGTCTCCAGCGGGAAAGTGCGCGGCGAATGCCGACCGCTGCATCTTGGCCGCCAGAGCCAGAGCTGGGAGATAGTGGTGTATGACGAGAAGGGGCGGCGCTGCTGCACCTGTCGTCTGGGCACCGCGGTGCTGGGCTAAGAAGCCGCTATTTCCCCGGCTTGCGCTACGCTTATCCGGGCTACGTATAGTAGCCCGGATAAGCGTAGCGCGCCGCCATCCGGGAATTTCCCTGCTCGCGCTGCGCTTAGCAGGGCTACGGTTTATGGACCAGGAAGCTGCTATTTCCCCGGCTTGCGCTACGCTTAGCCGGGCTACGTATCGGCGCAATGGGTAGCCGGGATAAGGCGCAGCGCGCCGCCATCCGGGAATTTCCCTGCTCGCGCTGCGCTT
>NZ_PJDK01000043.1:0-30681 GCF_002837615.1 Klebsiella sp. X1-16S-Nf21 | reverse complement strand
TGGACCAGGAAGCTGCTATTTCCCCGGCTTGCGCTACGCTTAGCCGGGCTACGTATCGGCGCAATGGGTAGCCGGGATAAGGCGCAGCGCGCCGCCATCCGGGAATTTCCCTGCTCGCGCTGCGCTTAGCAGGGCTACGGTTTCTGGACCAGGAAGCCGCTGTTTCCCCGGCTTGCGCTACGCTTAGCCGGGCTACGTATCGGCGCAATGGGTAGCCCGGATAAGGCGCAGCGCGCCGCCATCCGGGAATTTCCCTGCTCGCGCTGCGCTTAGCAGGGCTACGGTTTCTGGACCAGGAAGCTGCTATTTCCCCGGCTTGCGCTACGCTTAGCCGGGCTACGTATCGGCGCAATGGGTAGCCGGGATAAGGCGCAGCGCGCCGCCATCCGGGAATTTCCCTGCTCGCGCTGCGCTTAGCAGGGCTACGGTTTCTGGGCCAGGAAGCCGCTGTTTCCCCGGCTTGCGCTACGCTTAGCCGGGCTACGTATCGGCGCAATGGGTAGCCGGGATAAGGCGCAGCGCGCTGCCATCCGGGAATTTCCCTGCTCGCGCTGCGCTTAGCAGGGCTACGGTTTCTGGGCCAGGAAGCCGCTGTTTCCCCGGCTTGCGCGACGCTTAGCCGGGCTACGTATCGGCGCAATGGGTAGCCCGGATAAGGCGCAGCGCGCCGCCATCCGGGAATTTCCCTGCTCGCGCTGTACTTAGCAGGGCTACGGTTTCTGGGCTGAGGAGCCGCTATTTCCCCGGCTTGCGCTACGCTTGGCCGGGCTACGTATCGGCGCAATGGGTAGCCCGGATAAGGCGCAGCGCGCCGCCATCCGGGAATTTCCCTGCTCGCGCTGTACTTAGCAGGGCTACGGTTTCTGGGCCAGGAAGCCGCTATTTCCCCGGCTTGCGCTGCGCTTGGCCGGGCTACGGATCTGTAGGTCGGGTAAGGCGTTAGCCGCCACCCGACAAACAAACGGCACCGTTCACGGTAATCCTTTCATTCATTTTCCTGCCTTAAGTGATCTCGCTAGCAATGTGAGACAAATCTCTGTGGGTGTACGGCATCTGCGCTGTTTCGATGTTGTTAAATTCTGCGTTGTGATCTAGAAACAAAATGTAACATCCTGATTACCCTACCGGTGGACCACAACAATGAATAATTCAGGGAAATACCTTATCTGGACACTGCTCTCCGTGATCGGAGCCTTTGCCCTCGGCTATATCGCCTTAAACCGGGGTGAGCAGATAAATGCGCTGTGGATTGTCGTCGCGGCGGTCTGCGTTTATCTGATCGCATATCGTTTCTACGGTCTGTATATCGCCAAAACCGTTCTCGGCGTTGACCCGACGCGGATGACGCCGGCGGTACGACATAATGACGGCCTCGATTATGTTCCGACCGACAAAAAAGTGCTGTTCGGTCACCATTTTGCCGCCATTGCCGGCGCGGGGCCGCTGGTGGGCCCGGTGCTTGCCGCGCAGATGGGCTACCTGCCGGGGATGATCTGGATCCTCGCCGGCGTGGTGCTGGCGGGGGCGGTACAGGACTTTATGGTGCTGTTTGTTTCGACCCGTCGCGATGGCCGCTCGCTTGGCGAACTGGTTAAAGAGGAGATGGGGCCAACCGCTGGCGTCCTGGCGCTGGTGGCCTGCTTTATGATCATGGTCATCATCCTCGCGGTCCTGGCGATGATCGTGGTGAAAGCGTTGACCCACAGTCCGTGGGGGACATACACCGTCGCCTTTACCATCCCGCTGGCGATCTTTATGGGTATCTATATTCGCTACCTGCGCCCGGGGCGCATCGGCGAGGTGTCGGTGATCGGCCTGGTGATGCTGGTGTTCGCCATCATCTCCGGCGGTTGGGTGGCGGAAAGCCCGACCTGGGCGCCGTGGTTTGATTACACCGGCGTACAGCTGACCTGGATCCTGGTGGGCTACGGCTTTGTCGCCGCGGTACTGCCGGTCTGGCTGCTGCTGGCCCCGCGCGACTACCTCTCCACCTTCCTGAAAATCGGCACCATCGTGGGGCTGGCGATTGGCATTCTGATTATGCGCCCGACCCTGACCATGCCGGCGCTGACCAAATTCGTCGACGGTACCGGCCCGGTGTGGAGCGGCAACCTGTTCCCGTTCCTGTTTATCACCATCGCCTGCGGCGCGGTCTCCGGCTTCCACGCGCTGATCTCCTCCGGCACCACGCCGAAAATGTTGGCCAACGAAGGCCAGGCCTGCTTTATCGGCTACGGTGGTATGTTGATGGAATCCTTCGTCGCCATTATGGCGCTGGTGGCGGCCTGTATTATCGACCCGGGCGTCTACTTCGCGATGAACAGCCCGATGGCGGTGCTGGCGCCGGCGGGAACCACCGATGTGGTCGCCTCGGCGGCGCAGGTGGTGAGCGGCTGGGGCTTTAGCATTACCCCGGATACGCTGCATCAAATCGCCAGCGAGGTGGGTGAACAGTCGATTATCTCCCGCGCCGGCGGCGCGCCAACCCTGGCGGTGGGGATGGCCTACATCCTGCACGGCTCGCTGGGCGGGCTGATGGATGTCTCGTTCTGGTACCACTTCGCCATTCTGTTTGAGGCGCTGTTTATCCTGACGGCGGTTGATGCCGGCACCCGTGCGGCGCGCTTTATGCTGCAGGATCTGCTGGGCGTGATTAGCCCGGGGCTGAAAAAAACCAGTTCGCTGCCGGCCAACCTGCTGGCGACCGCGCTGTGCGTCCTGGCGTGGGGCTACTTCCTGCATCAGGGGGTAGTGGATCCGCTGGGCGGGATTAACACCCTGTGGCCGCTGTTCGGTATCGCCAACCAGATGCTGGCGGGGATGGCGCTGATGCTCTGCGCGGTGGTCCTGTTCAAGATGAAACGCCAGCGCTACGCGTGGGTGGCGCTGCTGCCGACAAGCTGGCTGCTGATCTGTACCCTGACCGCCGGCTGGCAGAAGTCGTTCAGCCCGGACACCAAAGTGGGTTTCCTGGCCATCGCTAATAAATTCCAGGCGATGATCGACAGCGGCAACATTCCGCCGCAATATACCGAATCACAGCTGGCGCAGCTGGTGTTTAACAACCGTCTCGATGCCGGGCTGACCATCTTCTTTATGATTGTGGTGGTGGTGCTGGCGCTGTTCTCGATTAAAACCGCGCTGGCGGCGCTGAAAGAGGATAAACCGACGGCGAAAGAGACGCCGTACCAGGCGATGCCCGCCGATGCGCAAACTATAACCGCGCAGGCGAAGCGCGCGCATTAACCGGTGTGCCGGGTGGCGGCTTCGCCTTACCCGGCCTACATTTCTGATCCTCCTTCTTCCTTTAGGAGAGGGAAACAAAAGAGAAATGACTTATGTTCGATACCCTCTCCAAAGCGGGAAAATATTTAGGCCAGGCGGCGAAGATGATGATCGGCGTGCCGGATTACGATAACTACGTCGAGCACATGCGAATAACCCACCCGGATCAGACGCCGATGACCTATGAAGAATTCTTTCGCGAGCGCCAGGACGCGCGCTACGGCGGCAAGGGCGGGGCGAAGTGCTGTTAACCCTCTTTCGGCAGATAGAGGCTGATCTGCTCCTGGGTACAGCCGTAAATCGCCGCCAGCTTCTCGCGGGTGCGCTTCTGCGGACGGGAGTCCAGCGCTTCCAGCTGCGACACGGCGGACTGGCTGATGCCGAGTTTAGCCGCGACCTCCTGCTGGGATAGCCCGCGCAGGATGCGCCACGCGGCCTGCAGACTGACGTTTTCTTTATGCATCACGTCGCATACTTCGCCTGGTAGCATGACATTATCATAGATGTCTGATTCATAAGGAATATCTTCCCAGTCGCTTTCATCCTCGTCGTCGTACTCCAGCAGAGCCAGGCGCATACGAAAGTAATCGCTGTAAGGAATGACGACATACTGGTCTTTTCCTTCTTCATCCTTGATGTACTGAATAGTCATATTCGGTATCTTCCTCATGAAGGTAGGTGGTGGTGGTTCGGCGTTTAACCGCCACGACGTAGCAGGTATCGCCCGGCGGATCCCCAAAGGTGTAGATGACTCTGTAATCACCTAATCGCAGCCGGTAGTGGTTTTCGGGAGAGGACAATTTTTTGATATCCGAGATAGGTGAAGCTTTATCATCCATCTTTTCCAGCCTGGATTTAATGCGGCTCTTATACCGATTATCGATTTTAGAAAATGGCTTATCTGCCGTTTTTGACCAGACAATCTTCATCCGTACCTCCACTGTACGCCCACACAAAATATAAGGAAATAATAAGACTATTAGATAAATTCCGAATTTCTTATGGGGTACTGTAGAGCGGAGAAAAAACGCAGGTAAGAGGCAAAACGCAACCCGTCGAGGCGGCGCGGGAAGGCCTCTGTCGGGCGACAGAGGCTTGCAGAAAATGTGCGATCAGGCGTTCAATCCGCCATCCACGTCCAGCCCCGTACCGGAGATCTGCCCGGCTGCCGGGCTGGCGAGGAAGGTGACCGCCGCGGCGATGTCTTCCGGCTGGCCGTAGTGACCGACCGCAATCATCTGGCGCTGGGCTTCCGCCTGTTCTCCGTCTTCCGGGTTCATATCGCTGTTGGTCGGCCCTGGATGGACAAGGTTAACGGTGATCCCGCGAGGGCCTAAATCACGCGCCAGGCCACGGGTCAGGGCGTTGAGGGCGGACTTGGTCATGGCGTAAACCGCGATGCCCGGCATGGCCACGCGATTAGCCAGACAGCTGCCGATGTTGATGATCCGTCCGCCATCGGCCATATGCACCAGCGCTTCCTGGGTGGCGATGACCACCCCACGAATATTGACGTTGATAAGTGCGTCAATGTCCGCCAGCGTCATGGATTCCAGTGGACCGCCGCGGGCGATCCCGGCGTTGTTGACCAAAATATCCAGCCCGCCGAGGGACCGGGCCGCATGGGTTACCGCCTCCTGAATAGCCTGCGCGCTGGCGCTGTCGGCCTGCACCGCCTCGCCGTGCCGACCCAGCGCCTTTATTTCATCGGCGACTGCCTGGGCTTTATCGGCCGATTTTTCATACGTAATAACCACATCGGCACCGGCGCGTGCCAGCGACAGCGCGATTGCGCGACCCAACCCACGGCTGGCGCCGGTAACCAGCGCCTTTTTACCTGTTAAATCGATCTGCATGATGACCTCGTTGCGAGAGTGGTGAGCATCATCATTAGGTATAGACGGTCGGGGCGATTAACGGCTGAAGTATTCCACCTTCTCAAACGCCGCGCGCAGAACCTCAGGGGTTAACGTCACTGGTAAATAGTGAATCGACTCGCCCGGGCGCAGGGTATGGGCAATGACCCGGTCCAGTTCTGTGCGGTTATTGATATCGACCTCCAGTGCCGCCAGGGTGGTCGGCAGGTTAAAGCGCTGATACGCCTGCACTAACTGCGCCAGCACATCGTCCTGAGCAAGCAGGGCGCTCTGTACCAGAATGCCGTAGGCGACTTTGGTACCGTGGAGGAATTTATCCGTCTGCGGCAGCACCGTCAGTCCGTTGTGCACCGCATGGGCGGCGGCGACCCGGGTGTAACGTTCCCCCAGCCCGCCAACCATCCCGCCGCCGGCGATAATCGCCTCTACCACATCGCGAAACGCCTGGGTCAGATCGCCGCGGCGCTGGTCCGCCAGCGCCGTTTCGCTGCTGGCCAGCAGCACGTCGCGGATCGCCAGCGCGCCGTTAATCCCCAGCCGCACGGTGAGCGGCAGCGCCTCCGGTTGCGGCGCCAGCACCACTGCCTCATACCATTTGGCTAAGGTGTCGCCAATGCCCGCCAGCAGGTACTCCGCCGGGGCGTTGAGAATGATGCGCGGCTCGACCAGCACCAGGAAGTTGGCGTCATCGAAGATCTCAAAATTCAGGGCCTGTCCGGCGTCGCTGTACCACACCGACAGCGGCGTCCACGCCGCGCAGGTGGCGGCGATGGTCGGGATGGCCACCAGCGGTACCCCCAGGCGGCGGGCCAGCACTTTCGCGCTGTCGAGCAGCGCGCCGCCGCCGACGCCAATCACTACCGCCCGATCGTCACCGGAGGCCTGCACCAGCGCCGCCACGTCGCGTTCGCTGCAGTGGCCGGTAAAGCGGATCTTTTTTGCATCCGGCAGGTGGAAGGCCGCCGGCAGAAAAGGTTCGGCGCCGGCCAGGGCGCGCTCGCCATAGACCCACACCGCCCGCGAGAGCTGGTCGGCGCTGAAAAAATCGCTCAGCCGCTCAAGGCTGCCAGGGTGGGAGAAATAGTTGGCCGGGCCGGGTACGACGCGGATATCGCTGTTGCTCATGGAAGCTGTCCTTATAGGTGTTGGGCTAAACTGATGTTATGTCTGGACATCCAGATGGCTAATATTATTTCGTTGTATCTTATGCTTTTTACGCAGTTGTCAGCCAGCGGCGGCTATGAAAAATTCGTTAAATCAGAAGATTAATTACCGCACGGGAACAGTGATGAGCGCGAACCGCCTTGAGATGCATAACATTAGCCTGGCCTTCTCCGGCTTTCAGGCACTGAACAAGGTGGACTTTACCCTTCATGGCGGGTCGGTGCATGCCCTGACCGGGGCCAACGGCGCGGGTAAGTCGACGCTGATGGCGGTGCTGTGCGGCACCCACGCTCATTATGAAGGCGAGGTGACGATCAACAACCAGCCGGTCATCATTCGTTCGCCGCGGGATGCTAAACAGCTGGGGATCCACCTGGTGCAGCAGGAGGTAGATGTGGCGCTGGTACCTGGCCTGAGCATTGCGGAAAACATCATGCTGGACAGGCTGGCAGAGCCGGGCATGGCGTTTCGCTGGTCGCGGGTTCGGCAGCTGGCGCGCGAGGCGCTGGCGCAGCTGGACGTGGCGCTGGACGTCAGGCGCTCCATTGACAGCTGCACGCTCGCCGAAAAACAGCAAATCCTGCTGGCTCGCGCTCTGTCGCACCATTGCCGCTTTTTGATCCTCGATGAGCCCACCGCGCCGCTGGATCAGCATGAAAGTGAGCGCCTGTTTGCGGTAGTACGCCGTCTGCAGCAGCAGGGGATCGGGGTGGTGTTTATTTCGCATCGTATCCATGAACTGAAGGCAATCTGCGACACCCTGACGGTGCTGCGCGACGGGCGGCTAATTGAGAGCGGCCCGATGGCGCCGCTGAGCGGCGAACAGATCGTCGAAAAGATGCTGGGCCACGAGCTGAGCGATATCTTCCCACCGCCGCGCCCGCCACACGGCGAAGAGGTGCTGCTGCAGATTGACGGTTTGCATGATGAGGCGCTGCTGCAGGATATTTCGCTGCGTCTGCGGAAGGGGGAAATTCTCGGTATCGCCGGGCTGGCCGGCGCGGGCAAAACCGAGCTGTGCAAAGCGCTGTTCGGCGCCAGCAAAAGCCGGGTGCAGCGTGGCGAGCTGAACGGCCAGCCGTGGCGACCGCGCGATCCTGCCGACTCGGTGGGGCGCGGCCTGGCGCTGGTCCCGGAGGAGCGGCGCAAAGAGGGCATTTTCATCGAAGAGCCGATCGCGATGAACCTGGCGGTCAGCGCCGATAACAGCTTTTCGCGCTGGAGCCTGTTTGGCCATCGGCAGGCCTGGCGCTGGGCGGAGGAGGTGATTGCCCGCCTCGGCGTGCGCGCCACTGGCCCGGGGCAGATGCTGCGCCGTCTTTCCGGCGGCAACCAGCAGAAGGTGGCCATTGGCAAATGGCTGCGCAGTCATGCCAATGTTTTGATTTTTGACGAACCGACCAAAGGGGTCGATGTGAAAGCGAAAACCGATCTGTTCATGCTGATCGATGGTCTGGCGCGGGAAGGCAAAGGGGTGATTTATGCCTCGGGTGAATTCGCCGAGCTGGTCGGTTTATGCGACCGCATCTGCGTGCTATGGGACGGACGGATTGTGGCGGAGATCCCCGGCGCGGAAGCCCGGGAAGAGACGTTGCTTTATTATTCAACCGGAGGAGCGGCAGCGTGAGCAAGGCCCTGGCAGTAAACGCGACGGTATCGGGCCGTCAGCGATTTTTTGATTTTCTCTATAAGTGGGGCATGTTGCTGACCGTGGTGCTGCTGGTGGCGGTCTTTGGCCTCGCCTCGGACAACTTCCTTGATCCGTTCAACATCATCAACATTCTGCGCTCGATCGCGATTGTCACGGTGATTGCCATCGGGGTGTCGATTTCTCTCACCATTGGCGGCTTTGATCTGTCAGTGGGATCGACGGCATCGCTGGCTAACGCGCTGGTGATTTCCCTGTTTGTCTGGCATGGCCTGGGGACCACCGAAGCGATTCTGATCACCCTCGCGCTCTGCACCCTGGTGGGGCTGTTTAACGCCTTTCTGATCGTGGTGCTGCGCATTCCTGACATGCTCGCCACCCTGGCCAGCCTGTTTGTGATTCAGGGCGTGGCGATGACCTACAGCTACGGCGGTTCGATTACTGAAAACATGGTGCTGCCGAGCGGCGAGATGGCGGAAGGCACTATCCCGGCGGGCTTTGGCGCGCTGGGGCAGGTGCCGACCATCGTCATCATCATGCTGGTGGTGACGCTGGTCGCCCAGCTGGCGCTGTCGTTCACCACCCACGGACGGCGGATGTACGCCATCGGCGGCAACCCGGAGGCCGCGCGGCTCTCCGGCCTGCGGATCACTCGTTACAAAGTCGCAGCATACGTGATTGCCTCGCTGCTGGCCGGGCTGGGCGGCATTCTGCTGGCCTCGCGTATCGGATCCTCGCAGGTCAACGCCGGCGGCGGCTATCTGATGGACGCGGTGGCGGCGGCCTGGATCGGCTTTTCGCTGGCGGGCTCCGGTAAACCGAACGCCCTGGGGACGCTGGTGGGGGCGGTGATCCTCGGCGTGCTCTCCAACGGGCTGGTGATGCTCTCGGTGCCGTATTACGCGATGGACATTATTAAAGGGTTGGTCCTGGCTGGCGCGCTGGCACTGACCTATTTTCAGCGCCGTACTTAACATTTTACAGGGTAAACAGCATGAAAAAGATCGCACTCTCTCTGATGACGCTGGGTCTGCTGCAGTCGACGGCGGCGCTGGCCACTGCCCCGACGCCGGTGCCGGCGGCGATTGCCGAGCACAGCGGCCCGATCCGTATTGCGGTGATCCGCAACCTGGGGTCTGACGATAACACCACCCAGTTTGTCTCCGGGGCGCTGCAGGAAGGCAAAAAGCTCGGTTTCAAAATCAGCACCTTCCTGAGCAACGGCGATGACGCCAAATTCCAGGACTTCGTCAACCAGGCCATCAGCCAGAAATACGATGGCATTATTCTCTCCCAGGGGCGTGACCCGTATTCCACCGCCCTGGTGAAGAAGGCGGTGGATGCCGGGATCAAAGTGGCGGTGTTCGATACCGCGGTGAGCGGTGAGATCCCCGGGGTGACGGTCAGTCAGCAGGATGACGCGTCGCTGACCGAGCTCTCTTTTGGCCAGCTGGTGAAAGACTTCAACGGCAAGGCCAACATCGTCAAGTTGTGGGTGGCGGGCTTCCCGCCGATGGAGCGCCGTCAGGCGGCTTACCAGACGCTGCTGAAGCAAAATCCGGGGATTAAAGAGCTGGAGTCGATCGGCGCCGTGTCATCCGATGTGCAGGGCGACACTGCCAACAAGGTGGGGGCGATCCTCGCCAAGTATCCGAAAGGGAAAATCGACGCGATCTGGGGCACCTGGGATGCCTTTAGCCAGGGGGCCTATAAAGCGCTGAAAGAGAATGGCCGCACCGAGATCAAACTCTACAGCATTGATATTTCCAACCAGGATCTGCAGCTGATGCGCGAAGCCGGCAGCCCATGGAAGGTGAGCGTGGCGGTGGATCCGAAGCTTATCGGCGCGACCAACGTGCGGCTGATCGCCAATAAGATCGCCGGCGAGCCGACGCCAGCCACCTACGACTTCAAGGCGGCGGCGATCCCGCAGGCGCTGCTGGCGGCCCAGCCGGGGGCGGTGAACGTGGCGTCGCTGGGGAAAATTATCCCTGGCTGGGGCCAGACCGAAGACTTTATCGCGCCGTGGTTCGCGACGCTGGAAGCGAAAAACAAATAAAATCAAGCCGGGTGGCGGTGGGCGGCGGCCTGGTGCCCTCACCCCGGCCCTCTTCCGCAGGGAGAGGGGGAAAAACCATGCCACCGGGCGAGAGGGATCCCCTATGTCAGCATTACCTTCCCCCGAATACAGCCGCAATATGCGGCTGATTGGCCATAGCGATCAGGGCGGTCGTCCGGACGGCGTGCAGCTGATGGTGCACCGCGGATTCGCCTATATCGGCCATATGGTGTCGCAGGGCTTTTCCGTGGTCGATGTTCGCGATCCGACCCGGCCCACCACCGTCAACTATATTGCCGCGCCGCCGGGCACCTGGAACGTGCATCTGCAGGCGCATGACGATCTGCTGCTGGTGATCAACGCCCGGGATCTGTTTGCCGACGCCCGTTTTGCTGATGAGAAGGTCTACTACACCCGCTCGGTGGGCGACACGGTCAGCGATGTGCAGGACAAGGGCTGGAGCGCCGGGCTGCGCATCTTTGATATTTCCACTCCCGCGCAGCCGCGGGAAATCAGTTTCCTGTCGCTTAACGGCATCGGTATTCACCGCATCTGGTACGTCGGCGGCCGCTGGGCGTATGTGTCCGCGTTGATCGACGGTTTTACTGACTACATCTTCCTGACCATCGATCTGGCCGATCCGCGTAAGCCCGAAGTGGCCGGGCGCTGGTGGCTGCCGGGGATGCACCAGGCGGGCGGTGAAACACCGGACTGGCCGCAGGGCAAACGCTATGCGCTGCATCACGCCATTATTGCCGGGGATACCGCCTACGGCAGCTGGCGCGACGGCGGCCTGACGCTGCTGGATGTCAAAGACCGTACCCAGCCGACGCTGATTAGCCATCGCAACTGGAGCCCGCCGTTCGGCGGCGGGACGCATACCGCGCTGCCGCTGCCGGATCGTGACCTGCTGGTGGTGCTTGACGAAGCGGTGCTCGACAATCAGGAGGACGGCGAGAAGCTGATCTGGCTGTTTGATATCCGCGAGCCGTCAAATCCGGTGAGCATCGCCACGTTCCCGCCGCCGGACGAAGCGGATTATGTGGCGAAAGGGGCGCATTTCGGTCCGCACAACCTGCATGAGAATCGTCCCGGCAGCTTTGTCAGCTCAACGCTGATTTTTGCCACTTATCAGAATGCCGGCGTGCGGGCTTACGATATATCTAACCCGTATCGTCCGCTGGAGACCGGGGCGCTGGTGCCGGCGGCGCCGAAGACGATGATGGATACCCGTCCCGGCCGCCCGCAGGTGATCCAGTCCTGCGATGTGTTTGTCGATGCGCAGGGCATTATCTACAGCACCGATTACAACGGCGGGCTGTCGGTGATTGAGTATCTGGGATGAGGACAAGGTAAACGCAAAATTGTGCTCGCATGTCTGCCGGGTGGCGGCTTTCGCCTTACCCGGCCTACGAAAGACAGCAATATCAAACCGTTATGCGGTTATCTGTAGGCCCGCGCAAGCGCAGCGCCGCCGGGCAATCCCTGATGATTGCACTTTTTTAGGGTTTGCTCCCTCTCCCTGTGGGAGAGGGTTGGGGTGAGGGCAAGGTAAACGCAAAAAGGCAATGACAATGGCCTTTTTTAGGGTGTGCTCCCTCTCCCTGTGGGAGAGGGTTGGGGTGAGGGCAAGGTAAACGCAAAAAGGCAATGACAATGGCCTTTTTTAGGGTGTGCTCCCTCTCCCTATGGGAGAGGGCCGGGGTGAGGGAAAACAGGCCGCACTCAGCTGTACTGGCGTACCCGCGCCAGCAGCTCGTCGACGCTGTCGATACGCTCGGCCAGCACAATCAGCGCTTTGCCGAGGGTAATGGCGTGGCGCAGGCATTCATGGCGCATGGCGTCGTCCTGGATAGTGTCGATATCCGCGACGTGCGACAGTCCGACGCTGCGGCGGATCAGTTCGCTGCCGCAGAAGCCAACCGCGTCGGCCCAGACTTTCTTCAGAAAGGCGGAAGCGTAGCCGGGGTAAGCCAGGGCCGCGTCGCGGGTTTTCTCCGCCGCCAGCGCCTGGAAGCGTTCGGCGAAGGTGGTCCACAGCTGGTGGATATCGTTCAGTCGCTGCTCGCGTGCGGCGGCGGCGTCGCGAATGCCGAGCTGGCCCGGCAGGCCGCAGTAGTTAAGCAGCAGGTTGCCGATAGCGGTGCCGATATCGAAACCAATGGGGCCGAAATAGCCGAACTCGGCGTCGATGGCCTTCAGGCTGCCTTCGGCAACGAAGATCGACCCGCTGTGGATATCGCCGTGCAGCAGCGCTTCCGCATGGGCAAAGAAACGGTGCTTCAGCGCCGCCACCGCCAGCTTTAACTGCGCGTCGTCGCGCAGGGCGGCAACATCGGCCTCCAGCTCCGCCGGGTAGTTATTGCGCTCGTGGATCTGATACGGGTCGTTAAAGAACAGATCCTCGGTGATCTCGCACATCGCCGGGTTACTAAACTGCGCCACCTGCGCTTTTTTCTCGTGGGGATGGAGATAGAAATCGCTGGTGTGGAACAGCACCTGCGCCAGATAGTCGCCAAGCTGGCGGGCCGCCTGCGGGTAGTAGACGTTAGCGATAAGCTCCCCGCGCCAGATGCGGTGGTCGGAAAGATCTTCCATCACCATCACCGCCAGCTCGGGATCAAAGTGATGGATTTTTACCGTGTGCTGCGGGCTGTGCTGATAGTGGGCGACCAGGGTCTGCGCTTCCAGACGGGCGCGGTCGAGGGTCAGGGGCCAGGATTCGCCGACACAGCGCACGTAGGGCAGGGCCTGTTTGACGATCGCCCGGCTGACGCCCTGGCGATCGAACACTTTAAACACCAGATTGAGGTTGCCATCGCCCACTTCCTGCGCGCTGACCAGCTCCGATGGGTTGTCGATGCCGGCGAACTGCTGCGCGTAAGCCACGGCATCGTGGGCGGTGAAGGTATGGTATTGCGACATTGCCTCGATCCTCGAATTCTGATTAAGCCGTTCAGACGTCTATACTTCTGGATTCCATCCTGACACAATGTGATACAACAACGCAACAGGGATTTAACGACATGCAGACATTACAGACCACCAGCCTGCGGGTGAGTGAAAATCAGCTTTTTATTCTCGACCAGCAGGCCTTGCCGCAGGAAAAACGCTGGCTGGCGGCGGATAACGTTGCGCTGCTGGTGGACCATATTCATGCCCTGCGGGTGCGCGGCGCGCCGCTGATTGGCCTGTCCGCCAGCCTGCTGCTGGCTCTGCTGGCCCAGCGCGGCCTGAACCGGGATGCACTCCAGCAGGCGCTGGAGACGCTGCGCGCGGCGCGGCCGACGGCGGTCAACCTGATGAATAATCTGGATCGCATGAAGCAGGCGCTGGCCCGGGAAGATTACCCGCAGGCGCTGGAAGCGGAAGCTTTGCGTCTGGTCGAAGAAGATAAACAGCTGTGCGACCGCATCGCTGAGGCGGGCAGTGCGCTGGTGAAGCCCGGCAGTCGACTGCTGACCCACTGCAACACCGGTGGCCTGGCGACCGCCGGGGTAGGGACCGCCCTGGGGGTTATTGCGCTGGCGCACCGGCAGGGAAAGGTGGCCAGCGTGTGGGTCGATGAAACCCGGCCACTGCTGCAGGGCGGACGTTTAACCGCCTGGGAGCTGGGCGAGCTGGGCGTGCCGTATCAGTTGATCACCGATTCAATGGCCGCCAGCCTGATGGCGCAGGGGCAGGTGGATGCGGTGTGGGTCGGCGCCGACCGTATCGCTGCCAACGGCGACGTGGCGAATAAAATCGGCACCTACTCTTTGGCGGTTTTGGCCCATTATCACCAGATCCCGTTTTACGTCGCTGCCCCGCAGACCACCCTCGACCGCCATTGCCCGAACGGGGCGGCGATCCCCATTGAGCAGCGCGCGGCGGCGGAAGTAACCGGGGTGGCGGGCAGCTTTGGCGCGGTACAGTGGGCGCCGACGGGGGCCGCCGTTTACAATCCGGCGTTCGACGTCACGCCTGTTGGGCTGGTGAGCGGCTGGGTGCTGGACAGCGGGGTGGTCACCCCGGCGCAGGTCGCCGCCGGGGCGTTTGCGCCGGACAATGAATAGCCGACACCGTGCCGGGCCTGGAAAAAATGGCTTTCCCGGGCCCGGGCAAGCGCTGCATTGCTACGGCAGGACCATGGCTACCGCCGGGGCGGATGACCGGTCGATACGCTGACCGAGGGCGGTAATAGCCGCCTGGAAGGGACACAGCGTACCGACGTCGGTCTGACGGCAGCCCGGCTGACGCCACTCCTGACGCAGCATCGGGTGCTGCGCGTCCGGCGTCTGCAGACGACGCAGGTCGTCGAGGCCTTGCGCCTGGAAATAGACCCGCAGATAGCGTTCCCCGCTCTTCGCGTTGCGCCAGCGCTCCAGCACCAGGCTACTGCCCGGCGGGATATTTCCCCGGCTGTAGCCCGGCAGCTGCCAGCTAAAGTTCATCAGCGTGCGCACCATGGCGATATTGGTGTCATGGGCCACCAGCAGCAGCCAGCGTACGTTCGGATTCGCCTCCGGTTTGACGCCGTCGAGCATGGCGTTGAGCAGCACCGACCCGCGTTTTTGCGCGGTATACAGCACGTCGTTACTTAGATCGTAGTTTTCCGTTAACAGCGGCAGCAGGGCGGTGATCTGCCTGGCCTGGGTGATCTTGCCCCACGCCAGCTGGCTGGGAGGCAGGTTTTCACTCCAGCCGAGACGCAGCGTCTCCACCATATTGGCCATCACGCTCAGTCCGCTAATAGTGGTTTTCCCGCTTTTGCTCTGCTCCACCTGCCAGGGGGTGTCGAAGATCGGGCAGGGTTTATCGGCCTGACAAACCGCCTGTTGCAATAGCTGGATGGCCGGCGCCAGCGCCTGCCGACGCTGCGCCAGATCCCCGGCCTTCTCTTTCACCGCCGCCAGCTGGCGGGCGGGGTCGGTTTGCGTGGCGGCGAACTTGTCGGTCTGAAACAGGGGATCGGCATCCCCGCTGACATAATGGATAGCGACGCCGCAGCCGGGGAAGGCGCCATCCACCAGCGCCTGGGCGGTCGCCCGCGTCCGCTGCAGCGGGCTGGCGCGCACGTAAATCGACTCCGCCGTCGGGCATCCCGCCTGCAGCAGGCCGAGCTGGCGATAGTGCTGGCCTTCCTCACGTCCTTTGTTAACCACGGCGGCATAGCCATGGCCGGTGAGCTCGCCGTCATGGGTGGTCCACTCGGTCCACGGTCGGCCGGTGGCGGCCTCGATGGCTTCCCGGTTGCCGGCCGTCGGCGGGCGGATACCGTGGCGGCTGAGCTCGACCACTTTCTCCAGCTGCCAGTCCGCGGCGGCAGCAGATTGCAGCGCCAGCAGCGGCAGCGCGCAGGCGATAAACAGGCGTAACAGCCCCTGATGTCTTGCAGGCATCATATCTTCTTCCTTAATTCGTTAATCGGTTATGAGGAGAACGAGGTCTGCCGTTCGACGGCATGGCGCCGGGCGACGATGGCGGCAGTGGTAAAACAGAGTAGCGCGGAACCCAGACCGGTACCCACCCAGAACAGCGCCAACGTGCTGAAATCATACAGCGTTTTGCCGTTCTCAAGGATAGCCGTTTTATCAATAATGATCCCGGTGAGAAACTCGCCCAGGCCGGCGCCGGCGTAGCTGGCGATGCCGATGGTGCCGAGCGCGGCCCCGGCGGCTTTGCGCGAGGAGATATCGACCGCGATCAGCCCGCCAAGGAAGCAGGTCAGAGCGCCAATGGTGGCCCCGAAGATAACCATCGCCAGAATGTCAGTGTAATAATTGTGCGGCGACCAGAGCATCAGGGCGAAGCCGGCGGTGTTCAGCAGGCTGATAAACCCGGCCATCACGCTGCGGTTGCGTGGGAAAAAGCGGTCGGAGAGCATGCCGGCGATGATGGTCCCGGCGATGCCGGCGATGGCGTTGACGCCGATAATCCCGGACGCCTCCAGCGTGGAATAAGCTTTATCCTGCTCGAGAAAGAAGATCCCCCACGAGTTGACGGCGTAGCGGTCGATGTACATAAAGGCGGAGGCGAGGGCGAGGGTCCACAGCGCCGGGTTGCGCAGCGCCAGCAGCTGGTTTTTAAACACTGAGCCGCGGGCTTCGGCCTCCTCCTGCGGTTCATCGCGGATGACGTTGATGGACGGGAAGCCACTGCTCTGCGGCGAATCGTGCATGAACAGCACCAGCAGCACCACCCCGGCGGCGCCGAGCGCGGCGGTGGACAGGTAGCCCATCTGCCAGCCAAATCCGGCGATCACTGCGGCGATCACCATATAGGTCACCGCCTCGCCGATATTATGCGCCGTCGACCAGATGCCATAGAAGGTGCCGCGCTCCTTAACGCCGTACCAGCGCGCCAGCGAGACCGCGCAGGGACCGACGCCCATCGACTGCGCCCAACCGTTGATCCCCCAGAAGATGGCCAGCAGCAGGGCGTTGGTGGTCATCCCCATCATCAGGTTCATCCCGGCGCTGAGCAATAAACCGAGGCTCATATAGCGCACCACGTTGGCGTGATCGGCGATAAAGCCGTTGACCAGCTTGCCGATGGCGTAGCTGAAGAACAGGGTTGAGCCGATCATGCCCAGCTCCGTCGGGGTGATCCCCAGATCCACCAGCGCGCTTTTGGCGACGGTGAAGGATAACCGGCAGACGTAAAAGGTGACGTAGGCCAGGGTCATGGCGATAAAGGTTTGCCAGCGCACCCGGCGAAAACGCTGTTCATCAAACGCGGCGCCCGCTTTCGGCGGCGACGCCCGGAAAAAAGCGATAATTCCAGACATAGGTGGTTCTCCGCAGGTCGGAGGCCTGACTGATTGATGTGGTTCGTCCGTGAATGAAGTTGTCGTTACTGTGTAGAGTACATAATCAGAAATAGCCTGACCCGTAAGGGTTAATGTAAGGGTTGTGGGATCATCTTTTTCAGCTGCGGGTAGAGCGTCTGGCTGGCCAGCAGCAGCGGATTGCCGCGCTGGATCCCCTCCTGCGCCAGAAAATCGTTGCTGGCGCCGCCCGCTTCGCGCATCAGCACCAGCCCCGGCAGAGCGTCCCACGGATTCATGTGCGGCTCGTAGTAGCCAATCAACCGGCCCGCCGCCGCCCAGGCGCTCATCAACGCCCCGGAACCGTTGCGGATAAACATGCCGCCGTCGCTGAGCAGCGCCTGCAGAAACGGCAGAAAGTCCGCCGGGGTGACGCGATGCGAGGTGCCGACGCCCATCACGCCCTCTTTGACCGTCGTCGCGGGGTGTGGACGGATCGGGGCGTCGTTGAGCCAGGCGCCATGGCCCCGCAGGGCGTGAAACAGCTCGCGATGGTTGGGGTCGTAGACCACGCCGATGACCGGTTCGCCGTCGGCGACGATCGCCAGCGACAGGCACCAGGTGTGCAGGCCGTTGAGGAAACAGCTGGTGCCATCGATGGGGTCGACCACCCACAGGATCCGGGCGTCGGGCAGGCGAGCGCCGCTCTCTTCGCCGAGAAAGCCATCTTGCGGAAACGCGCTCTGAATGCGCTGTTTCACAAAGGCCTCCACCCGTTTGTCGGCCACGCTGACCACATCCTGCAGGTCATTGCCTTTATGGTCGACGGTCAGCGCCTCGCGCTGTTGATAGTATTCAAACGCCAGCTCAGCCCCCGCTTTCGCCAGCTCGCAGGCCAGACGGTAGCGGGCCTGTAGCGCTTCTGATTCCTGAGATTGCATAGTGACTCCCTATTTTGCACACGTGTGCATTTTGCGTGAAAAAAACAGCCCCGAAGGGCCGAATGAGTGTGGCCGGGTTTCGCAGAAGATTCTGTGATCGCTCCAGCATAAAATGATTTTTTCATTTCGCACTATGACGAATAATTAGTTTCACCGGCACTTCGCGATGGCGTGAGGGCAGGCTGAAGCGGGCGATCCGCGTCATCAACAGATCCACCGCGTGGTGCGCCAGCAGGGCGGTATTCTGCTGGACGGTGGTGAGCTGATAGGGCTGCCAGTCCGCCTGCGGGATATCGTCAAAACCGACGATGGCCGGCAGCGGGGCGGGGGCGTCCCGCAGGCCATCCAGGGCGCCCAACGCCAGCATATCGGTGGCGCAGAACAGCGCCTGCACTCCGGGGTTTTCAGCAACCAATTCTCTGGCGGCCTGGTAGCCGGCCTGATAGCCGCCGCCGTCGCAGAAGCGGCTGCTCACCGCCATACCCGACGTCTGGGCGATGAAAGCCTCATAGCGCTGGCGGGTGCTGAAGTTCTCGCGATTTTCGCCAATAAAGCCAACCTGCTGCCAGCCTCGACGACTGAATAGATCCGCCACCAGCTTCGCCCCCTGGGCATTATCGCTGCACACCCGGTCGCAGCCGGCGAGGTCCGCATGGCGGTTGATCAGGGTGACGGGGATCTTGCGCGCCAGATACTCTTCCGCCAGCGACAGCGGCGGCGCGCCGGAGGTGATGATCACCCCGGCGACGTGATAGCTCAGCAGTTGTTTAAGCGAGGGGGCGAGCTGCTGCGGATCGTCAGCGTTCATCAGCAGCGGCATAAAGCCATTGAGCGCCAGCTGATGGACCAGCGGCGCCAGCAGTTTGCTGCGAAACGGGTTGTCGAAACCGGCGGTGACGATGCCGATAAAATTACTGCTGCCAGTGATCATCGTCCGGGCGATGATATTCACCTGATAGCCCAGGGCTTCCGCGGCGCTCAGCACCTTCTGCCGGGTCTTCTCCGACACCGAGGCGCCGGGGGTGAAGGTGCGGGAGACCGCCGAGCGCGAGACGCCGGCCAGTCTGGCCACGTCCTCGGCCTTAATCCATTTTTTATCGCTCATCGTCGTTTCGCGCCGTCTGTTTTCCAGGAAGCCGACGCCCGGGCGGGCGTCGGTCACGCACACTGCCTGAAAAGGTATCACAGAAAGGCGCCGACGCGCAGCGCCTTGCGCCTTATGCCGGGTAGCGGATGTGCTCCACCTCACGCTGCAAAATCACCTTGCCGTGGCGAATGGAGGTCAGCACCCGTGCCTGACGACGGACGGCCTCGTAGTCGTTTTCCGCATCGAGGATCAGCAGGTTCGCCGGGCGGCCTTCGTCGAGGCCGTAGTTATCGCCCAGACACAGCGCCCGGGCGCTGTTGTCGGTGACGAAGTCGAGGCAGCGCTGCAGATCGTCATAGCCGAGCATATGGCAGATGTGCAGCCCGGCATCCAGAATGCGCAGGATATTGCCGTTCCCCAGCGGGTACCACGGATCCTGAATCGAGTCCTGGGCAAAGCAGACGTTGATGCCGGTGCGATCCAGCTCCGCCACCCGGGTGACGCCGCGCCGTTTCGGCCAGCTGTCAAACCGGCCCTGCAGATGAATGCTTTCGGTCGGGCAGGAGATGAAGTTGATGCCCGAGGCTTTCAGCAGGCGAAACAGCTTTGAGCAGTAGGCGTTATCATAAGAGCCCATCGCGCAGGTGTGGCTGGCGGTGACCTGCGCCCCCATGCCGCGCACCCGCGCCTCCTCCGCCAGTACTTCAAGGAAACGCGATTGCGGATCGTCGATTTCATCGCAGTGGACATCCACCAGGCGGCCGTAACGCTGGGCGAGGTCCATCAAAAACATCACCGAGCTGACCCCTTTGTCGCGGGTGTTCTCATAGTGCGGAATGCCGCCCACCACGTCGGCGCCCATCTCGATGGCGCGGGTCATGAGTCCGCGGCCGTCGGGGTACGATTCGATTCCCTCCTGCGGGAAGGCGACAATCTGCAGATCGATAAGATCGGCGGCCTCTTGTTTCACCGCCAGCAGCGCCTTCAGGGCCGCCAGCGACGGATCGGTGACATCCACATGGGTCCGGACGTGCTGGACGCCGAAGTCGCGCAGCATGCCGATGGTTTTCAGCGCCCGCTGGCGGGTGTCCTCCGGGGTAATACTCGCTTTGCGCTGGCTCCAGCGGGTGATGCCTTCAAACAGGGTACCGCTGCGGTTCCACTCCGGCTCGCCCGCGGTGAGGGTGGCGTCAAGATGGATATGCGGCTCGACGAAGGGCGGGATCGCCAGCCGGCCCTGGGCGTCGATATCCCCGGCGTCGGCACTCTGCATCGCGGCCTGGGCGGTGATGCGGTGAATCATCCCGTCCTGCAGGTCAAGAGTAAACAGCGCCTCCTGGCGGCGCAGGCGAGCGTTAATAATTTTCATGGTGGGTCCTGTAAATGGTTTTGCGATAAACGCCAGATCACCAGCGCGACCGAGGCGTTGAGATGAAACTGGGGGTGGCTGACCGGGTAGCCGGTCAGTTTTTCAATACGCTGGATGCGCTGATGCAATGTGTTGCGATGCAGGCCCAGCCGGTCGGCGGCCCGCACCACGTTGCCGTTCTCCTGCAGCAGCGTCTCGAGGGTCTCCAGCAGCAGCCATGGCGCTTTGCGGCCCGGCTCGATCAGGCAGCCCAGGGTGTCGTGCATAAAATCGTTGAGCAGCGCCGGGTCGCTGACCGCGGACAACAGTTTGATAAACCCCAACTGCTGATAGTCGCTGATACGCTGGGTCGGCCGCAGGGTATCGCACAGATCCAGCGCCTGGCGCGCCTGCGACAGCGCCCGCGGATAACCCTGCAGCTGCCTGACCGGTGCGGAGAGGCCGCAGAGCAGCGACAAACCCTCCTCTCCGTCCGCCAGCGCCTGCAGCCACTGCTGCAGCCATTTTTTCTGCTGAAAGCCTTCCCCCTCCTCATCCGGCAGCAGGAAAAGAAACATATTGCTGCGCTCCAGCAGCGGGAAGGGGTTGCCCTGCTGGTTGAGCTGCTGCTGCAGCTGCTGACGCACGCTGCGGTGGGCCTGCAGCAGCCAGGCTTCGGCCTGCTCGGGCGGGAACTGGCGAAACAGGCGGGACAGCCCCTCCAGACGCAGCGCCGCCAGCCGCAGCGGACGGGTAAAATCGAGCTGCTGATGGAGGGCGCGCTGATGGAGCATCTGCAGATCCGGATAGTCGCCGGTGACCAGCTGCATCAGAATGTCGCGCTGTGACTGCAGGGCGTTTTCACTGCGGACCAGCGCGGTGCCGATGCGCTCGGTGACAATTACCATCTTCAGCAGGTAGGGCTGCTCAATCAGCGGAATGCCCAGCTCGTCGGCAAGGGCGATCAGCGTGGCGGGAATGGCGTGGATATAGGCCTCGCCGGTGAGGATCACCATCCCGGCGATGCCGCGCTGTTTTCCCTCCATCAGCAACTGGATCAGGTTGGCTTCATCACGGGGATGGTTGATGCCGGTAATAAAGACCAGCTCGCCGCCCATGATCCACTCGGCGATATGTTCATTTTCCGCCACGTAATACCAGCGTACGGCCCGCTGCAGCCCTTGCTTTCCCGCCCGCAGACGCAGGGCGGAGAGTCCCTCAAGGGCCAGCAGTTCGCTGACCGTCAGGCTCATGGCTCCTGCTCCGCGACGGCGGCAGGCTGGCGTTTGCTTAGCAGGCTCAGGACGATATAGACCAGCGCGGAGACGGTGATCCCCACCAGCGGCGCGATCCACGGTGACAGATAGGCCACCACCGCGCCGGCGGCGTAGGCGCCGAGTCCCAGCCAGTTAAAACGCGGCAGGCGGGCGTTCTGCAGCAGGGGATAGCGCCCGCCGCGGGCGAACCAGTAGTCGGCGAGGATCACCCCGCCAATGGGCGGAATAATACTGCCCAGCAGCACAAGGAAGGGGATCAGCATTTCATACATACCGCCAATAGCGAGCACAATGCCCACCCCGGCGGCGGCGATGGTTAGCGTCCGGCGACGTTCGCTGCGCAGCAGATGGCAGGCGGCGGCGGAGACGTTATAGATGGTGGGCCCCTGAATGGTCAGCAGGTTGAGACACAGCATGATCACCGCGGCGACCGACAGCCCCTGCAGGATCAGAACTTCCACAATATCGGCCTGTTGATAAACGATGGCGCACCAGGCGCCGGCGACGATCATCAGCCCGTTGCCGATGAGGAAGCTGCCCATGCTGGCGAGAATGGCGGTCCGGCTGGAGTTAGCCAGCCGGGTCCAGTTCGTCGCCTGGGTGGCGCCGCTGGCGAAGGTCCCGAAGACCATGGTGATGGCCGCCGACCAGGTCATGGTGTCGCTCGGGGCAATATGGGTCATCGCCTGCCAGCCGCCGGCGTGGTGCAGCGCCAGATACATGGAGACCATCAGCAGCACAAACATCAATGGCACCGACAGGCGCGACAGCGCGTCCAGTCCCTTGTAGCCCACCAGCGCGGTGACGCAGAACAAAATGCCAAACAGCACCATCAGCGGCTGGGTCAGCGCCTCGGGCAGGGCGAGGATCTTCACCAGCGAGATAGCGACCGTGGCGGTCCCCCAGGCGTACCAGCCCAGCTCGGCAAAACCAAGAATAAAATCGGCCAGCTTGCTGCCGATCTCCCCGAAGCAGAACCGGCCCATCAGCACCGTATTCAGGCCGCTGCGCGCGGCGATCCAGCCCAGCGACGCGGCATAGAGGGCCAGCAAGGCGTTGCCGATGACGGCTATCCACAGCAGATTGACGATGGAAAAGGAGACGCCGAGTTTGCCGCCGGCAAACATCGTGCCGGTGAAAAAGGTAAAGCTGAACAACACCATGGCGATGGAAAATACGCCTTTGCGTCCGGCGGCGGGCGCTTCGACGAGGGGAAAATCATTGCTGTTTGACATCCTGGAACCTCTGGCTGGTAGATGGGCGGTGATAGCCGGAAGTAGCAAGAGATGTGCCAGGAAAAACCGGGCACGGGGAATATCACAGGATGTGCACAGTGCACAGTAATGATGGGGTAAAGACGATGAGATGCCATTTTAGTGGGCATCCTGCCATGTTTTGCACCAGTCCAGGGCAGAGGAGGGCGGCGAGCGCATCCCTGGCGCAGGAGGAGAATTTCAGCCAGGGCGATCCGCCAGTTTTTTGCCAGCGAGTAGTGGAGAATAGCGGTGTACTGAAAACGGTTGGTTAAAACACTGTGAATAAGGGTTATTTAATATGCATTTATGATATAACCATTTGTCTTGTGTGTGTTTCCTGAAATATTGTCCCCTCCGGTTAGCGGTGTTAGTATCGGATAAATAGCCATTTAGACGGCTAAATAAATCATCGCTAACCTAAGGAACTGCTATGTGGCAAGAAAGACTCGCGCAACTGGTCACCACCTGTCATTGGATCGGGGCGAAAGGCTGGGCGCCGGCGACCGGCGGCAATATGTCGGTGCGTCAGGATGACACCTGGTGCTGGCTAAGCGAGTCGGGCCGCGACAAAGGCAGCCTGACGACCGAGGATTTTCTGCAGGTTGAGATCGCCACCAACCAGGCGCCTTCCGGACGGAAGCCGTCGGCCGAGACCGGCCTGCACACCCTGGTGTATCGCCTGTTCCCGGAAGCCAACGTGGTGCTGCATGTGCATACCGTCAACGCCACCGTGCTGTCGCGCATCGAAAAAAGCGACACGCTGGCGCTGCAGGGGTATGAAATGCAGAAAACCCTTAGCGGGCAGCACAGCCATCTCGATACTGTTCCGGTCGCCATCTTTGATAATGACCAGGATATTGACGCCCTGGCGGCGCGGATTGCCGATTATGCGCAAACGCGCCCGCTGCGCTACGGCTTTCTGCTGCGCGGCCACGGCCTGACCTGCTGGGGGAAAGATATTCAGGAGGCCCGCCGTCAACTGGAGGGGCTGGAGTTCCTGTTCGAGTGCGAGCTGATGCGCCGCCGCTACGAGCCCTGAGCCGGAGCAGGTATGGATTTTTATCTTGGGATCGATATCGGCACCTCGCGGGTGAAAGCGGTGCTGTTTGATCAGCATTTCACCGCCTGCGCCAGCGCCGCGGAAAACACCTCACCCCGCCTGTCGGCCAATGGCTACGCGGAACAGGATATGACCCAGCTGTGGCATTCGGTGCTGGCTATTCTGCGCCAGATTGCCCGCCACCCGGCGCTGCAGGCGGGGCGGCTGCGGGCCATCGGCCTCGCCGGGCAAGGGGAGGGGGTCTGGCTCAGCGATGAGCAGGGCGAACCGGTGGGCCCGGGGATCCTGTGGAGCGATACCCGCAGCCACGAGCTGATGAGCGACCTGCTGCGCCGACCCGGCTTCGACCGCCGCTATTTCGCCGATACCGGCACCCACCTGCAGCCCTGCAATACCAGCCTGCAGCTGTACTGGCTGAAACAGTATCAGCCGGCGCGGCTGGCGGCCGCGCGCTATCTGTTTTTCGCCAAGGACTGGATCCGCTTTCGCCTGACCGGCGTGGCGGCGCTGGAGTTGACGGACGCCAGCAGCTCGTTACTCAATCAGCAGACCGGCAGCTGGTCCTCGGTGGTGATGAATGAGATGGGGCTGAACGAACTGCTGCCGCTGTTTCCCCCGCTGCTGGCCCCGGATGCTCCGGCTGGCACGCTGAGTGATGCGGTGGCGGCGCTGACCGGGCTGCCCGCCGCGACGCCGGTGGCCGCCGGGGCGCTGGATGTCTGTAGCGCCGCGCTGGGCTGCGGCGCGGTCAACGAAGGGGATATCTACACGATCCTCGGCACTACCTGCTGCACCGGGATCGTCTGCCGCGGCCCGCAGACGGTGAACGAGGCGACGCGCTTTGTCACCCATACCGAAGCCGGGCAGGTGATCTCGCTGTTTCCGATGCAGGCCGGTACGCCAAACATTGACTGGCTGCAGCAGCATATTTCGCTGGACGCCGATCTGGATCGGCTGGAGCAGGCGATCGCGGAGGTGGAGCCAGGCAGCGGCGGCGTCTTCTGGCAGCCGTACCTCAATGGCGAACGTGCGCCGTTTTACAGCCCGGACGCGCGGGCCGGCTTTTTCGGCATTAGCCCGCACACCACCCGCGCCGAACTGCAGCGCGCGGTGTTTGAAGGCCTGGCCTTCGCCATTGTCGATGCGCTACAGGGTTATCCGCAGGGCGGCGAGCTGTATCTGACCGGCGGCGGCGCAGCCTCGGCGACCTGGCTGCAGATTATCGCCGACTGTACCGGGCGTACGGTGGTCTCCAGCGCCTTTAACGAACTGAGCGCGCGCGGCGCGGCGATTCTGGCGGCCCGCAGCGTCGCGGCGCTGGCCGAGACGCCTCCGCTGGCGCAGACCCGCTATCAGCCGCGCCCTCAGGCGCATGCCCGCTACGCGGCGCTGTATCCCGTTTACCGCCTGCTGCGTGAGCAGATGCTGCCGGTATGGCAGGCCAGACAGGCCGCCCTTCAACCTCTTTCTCAGGACGTACAACCATGAAAATCGTTTTTACCGCCGAGCATGCTGGCGACCTTAGCGCCTTCCACCAGCTGGGCGAGCTGCTGGTGGAGGGATGGGCGCTGGGCAAACCGAAACTTAGCGCCGGTCAGCTGATTGAGCTGGCCCATGACGCCGAGGTGCTGGTGACCAGCTATGATGAGGTGACAGACGCGGTAATGGCCGCCTGTCCGCGCCTGCAGGTGATCGCCTGTACTCGCGCGAATCCGGTGAATATTGATACCCAGGCCGCCCAGGCGCGCGGCATCCGGGTGCTCTACACCCCGGGGCGCAATGCCGATGCCGCCGCGGAGCTGACGCTTGGCCTGATGCTCAGCCTGGCGCGCCATATTCCGCAATCCCATGCGGCGCTGAAGCGGGGGGAATTCACGCAGGCTGATAATGCCGCCGCCGCCACCCAGCAGGGTCTGCGGCGGGATGTGGTCTGGGACGTGAGCCCGGAAAGCCCCTATGAAGTGTTTAAAGGCAGTGAACTGCGCAATAAAACGCTGGGGCTGGTGGGGTATGGCAACATTGGCCGCCGGGTGGCGCGTATCGCCCGGGCGTTCGGCATGGCGGTGTTGGTGGTGGATCCGTTCGTCGCCGCAGAGGATATCAATGAGCCAGGGCTACAGAAAACGACCCTGGAGGCGCTGTTCCGCGAGGCGGATATCGTCAGCCTGCACCTGAGCAGCGGGCCGCACAGTGACGGGCTGGTGAATGCGGCGCTGTTAAACAGCATGAAGCCCGGCGCGCTGCTGATCAATACCTCTCGCGCGGCGGTGGTCGACGAGGCGGCACTAATTGATGCCCTGCGTCACGGCCCGCTGGGCGGCGCGGCGCTGGATGTCTATCACCGCGAACCGCTGTGGCGCGATCATCCTTTTGTCACCGAGTTCGATAACGTGATTATCACGCCGCATATCGCCGGAGCCACCCGGGAGAGTATCGCCAAACACACGGCGATGATTGCCGCCGATCTTCAGCGCTATGTCGCCGGGGAGCCGCTGCTGTACCAGTGGCGTTAAGCCGCTTGCGCCGCTGCGGCGGCGCGGGTCCATCGTCAGGGGCGATGGGCCGCCATAAAAGCCTGGGTCTGTTCCCAGTCCACTACCCCGGCATCCGATCCCATCCCGGTCGCCACCAGCGCGGCCACCGCCGAGGCGACGTCACACGCTGCTTTCACGCTGAGTCCGCGCGCCAGCGCGGCAATAAACCCGCCGCAGTAGCTGTCGCCGCAGCCGGTGGTATCCACTGCCTCGACCGGCCACGGCGCAATATGCTCCAGCGCGCCATCGCGACGGATAAGCCAGGAGCCGTTCTCGCCGTCTTTCAGAATGCAGGTGCCCACGCCGAGTGCCAGGAAGAAGCGGCCGATGGCCTCCGGCTGCGTCTCGCCGGAGAGAAAGGCGGCTTCCTCCAGCGAAGGCATGAAATAATCCACCGACGGCAACAGGGGCCGCAGTAGTTCGAGGGTGTCTTCATTCGGGGCGATAAGGTCAAAGCTGGTGGTGACTCCGCGTGCTTTAGCCGCCTGCAACAGCCGCGCGCTCTGTCCCTGGTCCATTGCCGCCAGCAGTCCGGTCCCGCCGTGATGCAGGAAACGACAGTCGAGGACGGCGTCAAATTCCGTTTCACTGACGAACAGGGCGTCGGATGCGCCCCGGCAATGCAGGGCCGGACGCTCGCCGTTGGGGCGAATCGGCAGGATCGTCGCCGAGGTCTCTTTCAGCGCGGTGCGCTGGATAAGCGAGCAGTCGATGCCCAGCCGGGCATAGCTGGCGAGGATAAAGTCGGCCTTTTCATCTTCACCCAGGCAGGCCACCGCTGCGGTGCGGATCCCCAGCTTCGCGGCGTTAATATTGGCCCCGGCGGCGGTGCCGGCGGGGTTGAGGCGAATTTGCTCAATAAAGGCGACGCCGCCGCGCGGCGGGATCGCCACCACCGGGCGCCCGGCGATATCCAGAATAGTCAGGCCGACAAACACGGCGTCAAAGGTTGCCATCGTTCTCCCGTTTAGCGATGCGTTTGGCGCAGGCGCGCCTGCCAGAAAGAAAGGGCGAGGGCCACCACCAGAATCACGCCGACCAGCGCGTCCTTCACCAGATAATTGAGCCCCATCAGGTTCAGGCCATTATCAATAATGGCAAGGAACAGCACGCCGCCGAGGGTGCCGAGGATGCTGACCCGGCCCAGACGGTTAAAGGCGGTGCCGATAAATACCGCCGCAATGGCGTCCATCAGGTAAGACTGCCCGGCCAGGGGAGTAAACTGCCGCAGGTTGGCGGAGAGGATCACCCCGCCGATGGCGCAGAGCGCCGAGGCGGCCACCAGCACGCCGAGCATGGTCAGGCGATCGCGGATCCCGGCGATACGCGCCGCTTCGCTGTTCTGACCGATGGCGCGGACATATTTGCCCCACAGCGTGCGCTCGGTGACCAGCCAGGCCACCAGCCACAGCGCCAGCACAATCACCACCGGCGTGGGGATCCCACCAAGGCTGCCCACTGCCAGATCGTGATATTCCGGCGCCATCCGCCGATAAGCTATCGCGCCGCCGCCGTCGGTATAGATGCGCTCGGCGCTGCTGGCGATAAACCAGGTGCCGAGCGTGGCGAGGAAGGGGCGGATCCGGCAGATGAGGATCAGAAAGGCATTGAGCAGGCCAATCAGGACGCCGCCAAGCAGGGCGCAGCCCACCGCGGCCTGCCACGGCAGATGCCAGGTTTTCAGGGCGACGAGGGCGAAGGCGGCGCCGAAATCGAGCGCAACGCCCACCGACAGATCAATCGCCCCGGCGCTGACGATCAGGGTCATCGCCATCGCCACAATCAGCAGGATCGCGCTGCCCTGCAGCAGGTTGGCCCAGTTATCCACGGTTAAAAATACCGGATTCGCCCAGCCAAACAGGGCGATGGCCAGCAGGGTGATGACGCCAAATCCGGCCCGCGATAGCCAGGCCAGCGGGCTGCTGGCCGTCGGTTCTGCCGGGGCAGGGGTTTTCAGGGTGATTTGGCTCATGCCTCGCCTCCTTTGTGTCTGACCGCCGATGCCGCCAGCACCACCAGGATCAGGCCGCCTTTAATGGCGCCCATCCAGAAGATATTGACCCCCAGCAGGCCGAGCCCGTTAGAGAGGGCGTTAACCAGGATCGCCCCCAGCAGCGCCCCCCAGATGGTGACCACCCGACGGCGCGAGAAGGCGGCGCCGATAAAGGTCGCGAGCACGGTTTCCAGCAGCAGCGGCGTGGCCGTCCCGCTGGAACTGCCGGAGCCCTGGCTGAGCAGCGGCAGAATAGCCAGCCCGGCGGCAATGCCCGCTAACAGCCAGACCAGCAGGGTCAAGCGGCGCACGTTCAGGCCGCTCATCTGCGCCATATCGCGGTTGCCGCCCACCGCCTGCACATGCTGGCCGAAGCGGGAGTGGTGGAGCAGGAACTGGAACAGGATAAACACCCCCAGCAAATAAATCAGCGGCCAGGGCAGGCCCAGCACGCTGTTATCGCGAAAGGCGACCATCAGCGGATCGCTGACCGCGATGCGCCGCTGGCCGGTCAACAGATCTGTCAGGCCGGTAAACGCCACGGAGGTCGAGAGGGTGGCTAGCAGCGGCGGCAGGCCGGCCGCCAGCACCAGGAAGCCGTTGATCGCCCCGCAGAGCAGGCAAACCGCCGCCAGCAGCGCCAGCAGCAGGAGGTACGGCGTGTGCCATTCGGCCAGACCGAGGCTGAGCAGCGCGACGCCGAGCACCGCCGTCGCCGGCAGGGAGAGGTCGATGCCGCCGGAGACCACGTCATCCCCGCCCACGGCGATAACGCAGACCAGGCCGAAACAGAGGATCGCCAGCGGAACGCTCTGGACCAGCATCAGGCTGATATTTTGCCAGCTGAGAAAGTAGGGAGACTGTACGCTCAGCCATACCAGCAGCGCCAGAAACAGGATCAGGGGAAATTTTTCAATCAGCGTCGCCAGGCCCGGACGGCCGCGACGCTGGATAGCGGTACTCATAGTGAAGGCTCCTGTCCGCCGTTGATCGCCACCAGCAGGGCGTCCAGCGTTAGCCCGCGGGTGGGCAGATTGGCCGCCAGCGTGCCGCGCCAGAGGACCAGGATCCGGTCGCATAGTCCGAGCAGTTCGGGGGCGTCGCTGGAGGAGACCAGCACCGCCCGTCCTTTATCGGCCAGCTGGCGCGTCCGTTGATAAATATCGCGACGGGCGCCGATATCGACCCCAAGGGTGGGTTCATCGAGAATAAACAGCCGGGCATCGGTGCCGAGCCAGCGGGCGAGGATCGCTTTTTGCTGGTTGCCGCCGCTCATGTAGCGTACTGGCAGCGCCGGGCGTCCCGGGCGGATCGCCAGCTGTTCTATCCAGTCGCGCGCTTTCTGCTCGGCGATACCCCGCCGCTCCCAGCCAAAGGTAGCGGTCTCCGGCAGTGAGGCGAGATTAATATTGTCGGCGGTGGTGAAGGGCAGGATCAGCCCCTGATGGCGGCGGTCGCGTGGCACCAGCGCCATGCCGGCGCGGATCGCCTGCTTCGGCGTACGAATGCGCCGCGGCTGGCCGTCGAGGTGGATCGTACCGCGTTCTGCCGGGCGTAAGCCGTAGAGTAAGTCGACCAGCACATCGCGTCCGGCGCCCAGCAGGCCGGCGACGCCGACGATTTCGCCCGGCTGAATATCAAAAGAGAGATCCTGCAGCTGCCGCCCGTCGCTCAGCTGGCGCACCGAGAGCAGCGGGGCCGCCCCGGTGTCTGCCGCCGGGTGCTGGCGCGGGGTATACAGCTGGTCGATTTCCCGGCCGACCATCATGGCGATCAGCGCCTCGGTATTCTGCAGCAGGTCGCGGTCCGGGTAACCGACCACTTCCCCGTTACGCAGCACGGTGCCGCGGTCGCAGAGGGTGGCTATCTCATTGAGGTAGTGGGAAATATACAGAATGGCAATGCCCTGGTCGCGCAGGCGCAGGATAGCGGAGGAGACCAGACTGGCCTCCTGCGCCTCCAGGGGGGCGGTGGGTTCGTCGAACACCACCAGCCGCGCTGCGCCGTCGATCAGCGCGCGGGCAATTTGTACCAGCTTGCGCTCGGCCAGGCTCAGGTCGCGCACCAGCCGTTCGGGGTCGATCGCCAGCTGCCAGTTTTGCTGGAAAAATTGCGCCGTGGCGGCCTTCATCCGTCGGCGATCCAGCGCCCCCCAGCGGGTGCGATACTCCTGGCCGAGAAACACCGATTCCGCGACGGTAAAGTGCGGGATCAGGTTAAGCTCCTGGTGAATGACGCGAATGCCGGCGGCTTCAATGGCTGCCGGATTGCCGAGGGGCAGCGGGTGACCGTCGAGGGTCGCGCTGCCGCTGTCAGCCTGATAGACGCCGGCGAGGATTTTAATCAGCGTCGATTTACCGGCGCCGTTCTCGCCAATCAGGCCATGAATTTCCCCCGGATTGAG